>JANPNT010000762.1:0-7979 GCA_031427655.1 Burkholderiales bacterium | reverse complement strand
GCCGTCGGTGAGCTGAATCTCGCCACCCGATCCTGCCTGCACGCTCTCCAGATGTTCGAAGCGGCCACGATGGGCGCGAAGAAGTCGATGTCGTTCTTGCCTTCCGACCACTGAATCTGGTCGGCGCGGGCGAAAGTGGCGTTGATATTCTTCACCACCATGGGCACTGAGTTGGCGGGGTACAGCGACTGATCGGGGTACATCTCACCGGCCAGGTTGGCGTCGCCCGCCACTTGCCAGCCGCTGAGGTAAATCGCCTTCAAACCGGCCTTGACTTGCTGCATGGCTTGGTTGCCGGTGAGCGCGCCCAGGGTGTTCACGAAGGGCTCGGTGTGCAACAGGCCCCAGAGCTTTTCTGAGCCGCGTCGGGCCAGAGTTTGCTCCACCACCAACGAGCCGCGCAGGCGCACCACGTCGGCGGCTGAATAACTGCGGTGAATGCCTTTCCAGCGCGGGTTGGTGTCCCACTCTTTTTGCAGGGCGGCGACTTGCTGTTCGCGTGTCATTTCGGACGAAAGCGAGGATGAAGGTTGGGTCATGACGTGGCTCCAAAGTTGATTGAAAACTGAACAGGCCTGAAGGCGTGTGCTCTGGATTCAAGAATACGCCGCAAAACCGACTTTTAGAAGACTTATGTCTTATATAAGACCAATGATATGAGTCAATAGAATCAAGGACTTGGTCAGTGATTTTCATGATGCGGAAGCCCTTTTCTCCGACACGAGACGATTTGCGGCGGCGCAGCATTTTTAAATTCCACTATGCGAAAGCGCTTTGCCAAATCATGAAATCACAGTCTTGCGCCGAAGCGCAAGGACGTGCCCCGCACCATTCGAGCTGATGTTGATTACCAAAGCTCCGCCATGGCTTCATTTGCCGTCTTGTCCAACAACACCTTTCTGAAAGCGCCGGTTGCCACCGGCACCGAAGCTTTTGCTGTGGCTGGCATTGCGTGGGACGGCTGCGTCACTAACCGGCCCGGCGCGCGCTTTGGTCCGCGCGCCATTCGCGAGGCCAGCCACATGCTGTGCGACGGCATTCACCCTCACTTCAACATCACACCGCTTGGCTGTTTTGGCGGATTTGGAGACGCTGGCGACCTGCCCTTGCCGATCACCAGCATCGAGCGTAGGCGCGAAGCGATGACGCCGCATGCGGAGCGGCCTCATCCGCAGCCACCACGTGGCTTGGTTGGGCGGCGACCGCTCCATCCCCCTGCCCCTGCTGCGCGCCTACAAAGCTTGGCTGGGCAAGCCGCTGGCGGTGGTTCATTTCGACGCCCACTGCGACACCTGGAACAGCCACTTCGGCGAACCCAGCGGCCACGGAACCTGGGTTTATGAGGCCATACAAGAAGGCTTGGTGATCAAAGAATGCTTTACGCAATTGGGCATTCGGTCGGCCGGTTTACGCGAAGCGCGCGATTACGTGGCCGACCAGGGCGGGCAAATATTCACCGCCCGCGCCCTGCGAGGGCTGGACAGCCCTGCGCAGTTGCAAGGCGTGTTCAGCACCATTCGCAGAGGCCTGGCCGCCCACGGCTACCCACCTGTGTATTTGAGCCTGGACATCGACTGTCTCGACCCTGCGTTCGCGCCCGGCACCGGCACGCCCGAGCCTGGTGGCCTGAGCAGCAACCAAGTGCTCAGCATTTTGGAAGAGCTGGCCGATCTGCCTTTTGTGAGCATGGACTGTGTCGAGGTGTCGCCACCCTATGACCATGCCGAACTGACCAGGCAAGCAGCGGCCAACTTTGTTTGGACTTATTTGTGTGGGCGGATCGCGCAGCGGGCCTAGGAGTGTGGGCGGCAGAAGGAACGTCGGCTGCAAGTCGGCCGCAGCGGTCCATTTTTTACCGGCTTTTTGTCCCATAGCTACGGCTATGGGCCTGCAAACCCGGCGAAAACTGTCCTCGCTGGGGCCGCCTTTCGCATCGACGCCTTCTGCCGACCACACTCCCAGCCGGTCTGCGTTGCGCGCTGGAGCACGTGCAGAGGCGCTGAGAGGTTGAGATTTATTTGAGCGTGCCCGAGCAGCGCGCCCGAGCAACGTGTCCGAACAACGTGCCGAGAGGCGGCCGATCCAGGCGCAAAGCGCCGCCATTGCTGAGCCATGGCGAGCACTTACAACAACGAGCGGGCGTGTTTTGGCGTGATGAGCGGTCATGATCAAAAGACCCGCAGCCTCTGACATTTCGCGGGTTTTTTGCAGCGGCTTCATTCGTGACGAAGTTGGAAGGCTTGCCCTGCGAGGCTTGCGGGCACAGCTGGCTTTCTGCGCATGTGACCTTTGATGTCGACATTCGACTGCACATCGACACGCCCACGGGAGTCAAAGGTAATCTGGCCCTTGTGCCACTTGCAAGACCACTTGGGCTGAGCCCTCGCCGTCACGCTCTCTGGTACGTTGACGAAGCCACCAGACCGCAGCCTTCTTGATGGCCCATTCTTGAGGTTCACCGGACAAAAGTTGCGCCGCCAGCAGCCCCAAAGTGGGCTGATGTCCGACGATGAGCACCGGCTCATTGCCTTCAGGCCAACGTGCGGCGCGAAGCAGGTCTTCGGCGCTGCCGTTGGGTGCCAGGGCCTCCACAGTCTTGAAGTTCCTGTCCAGCGCCTTGGCCGTTTGCTGCGCACGTCGCGCAGGGCTGACAAGGATGCGCGTGGAATGCGCCAAGCGCTGGTTCAACCACTCGGCCATGCGGTGGGATTGGCGTTCGCCTTTGGCAGTGAGAGCACGATCGAGATCGGCCTGCTCGTTGAACTTCTCGGGCGGCAGCTCGAAGGCTTCGGCATGACGCCACAGGATCAGGTCCATGCGCTGTGCCCTTCTTTCAAGTTATCGGTTCACTGAGGTTTGCAGTAACGCAGAATCAAGGCTTGTTGTGCGCTCGCACCGTCCGCCGGTGCACGCACATACCGCCCGGTCGATTGCAGCAGCCAGGCATCGCGAGCGTCGAACAAATACGGCACCAAGCACTCATCAATGACACGTTGGCGCATGATTGCGTCGCGCACGGGCCAGGCCACTTCGATGCGGCGAAACATGTTGCGGCTCATCCAGTCAGCGCTTGATAAATAAAGCGCCTCGTCGTCCTCGGTGGCACCCCAACGGAAATAAATCACCCGCGAGTGTTCCAAGAAGCGGCCGACCACCGAGCGCACACGAATGCGGTCGGTGACGCCGGCGATGCCAGGCGGCAGCATGCATGCACCTCGCACGATGAGGTCAATATCGGCACCGGCTTGACCAGCGCGAATCAAGCCTTCAATCAACGCAGGGTCGGTCAGCGCATTGACCTTGACGATGATGCGAGCCGGCTGGCCCGCGCGGGCCGCAACTGACACTTGGTCAATGTGCAGGAGCAACTTTTTGTGCAACGTGAACGGCGCTTGCATCAAGGCGCGCAGCGGCAGCGTCTTGCCCAAACTGGCCAGTTGCTGGAACACCGCATCGGCGTCGGCGGTGAGCTGTTTGTCAGCGGTGAGATAACCCACGTCGGTGTACTGCCGCGCGCTTTTAGGGTTGTAGTTGCCGGTGGACAAATGGGCATAACGGCGAAGGCGGGTGCCGGTCTTGTGCCTGGTGCCTTCGCGCTCTTTGACTTCACGCCGCGTGACCAGCAACAACTTGGCGTGCGTTTTCAAACCGACGATGCCGTACACCACTTGCACACCCACGGCTTCCAGTCGTTCCGCCCAATTGATATTGGCTTCTTCGTCAAAACGCGCCTTCAGTTCGACCACACACAGCACTTCTTTGCCGCGCCGTGCCGCTTCGATCAACAAGTCCATCAGCGGCGATTCACTGCCCGTGCGGTAGATGGTTTGCTTGATGGCCAGCACGTCGGGGTCGTACACCGCTTCGCGCAAAAACTGCACCACGGGATCGAAGGATTCGAATGGGTGATGCAAAAACACATCGCCGCGCCGCAGTGTGGCGAAGATCGATTTACCGCGCGGCAAACGGCGCTCGGGCCACAGTGGTTCGTGCGGTTCGAAGCGCAGCATGGGCGGATCAGTTCGCTCGTCGGCTTGATCGATCAACTGGTTCAAGCGCACTAAATTCACCGGGCCGTTCACGCGGTAGAGCGCGGCTTCGGGCAGGTCGAATTGTTGGAGCAAAAAGTCTGACAACGCGGGTGGGCAAGTGTTCACGACTTCCAGCCGAACAGCCTGACCATAGTGGCGCGTGGTCAGGCCGCTGCGCAGCGCTTGACGCAGATTGGTGAGGTCGTCTTCGTCCACTTCCAGGTCGGAGTCGCGGGTGACGCGGAACTGCGAAAACGCTTCCACCTCGCGGCCTGGAAAAAGCTCGGCCAAGTGCGCGCGGATCACGCTGGTCAGCAACACAAAGCCTTGAGAACCGCAGGTGAGCGATGCAGGCAACCGGATCACGCGAGGCAAAACGCGCGGCACTTTCACAATGGCCGTGGTGTTCTCACGGCCGAACGCATCTTTGCCGCTCAGGCGCACGATGAAGTTCAGAGATTTGTTGGCCACCTGCGGGAACGGGTGCGCCGGGTCCAGCCCGATTGGTACCAACAGCGGCCGGACTTGCGCTTCAAAAAAACGACTGACCCAACGGCGCTGCGCTTCGTCGCGGTCGGCGTGGTTGAGGATGAGAATTCCGTTTTGTTGCAAGCGCGGCATGACTTCGTCGTTGAAGGTGGCGTACTGCTCATTAATGATTTCATGCGCTTCGGCGGCCACCAAGGCCAGCTCACGCGGCGTGGCACCCGAGCCCGGTTGGCGCAGCGACTCGATGTAGTCCGCAAAGCGAACTTCGAAAAACTCGTCCATGTTGCTGGAGACGATGCAGATGTAGCGCAGCCGCTCCAGTATGGGCACGTCTTCGCGGTGCGCCTGCGCCAGCACGCGGCGGTTGAACTCCAACATGGCCCGCTCGCGGCTGAGCAATTGCGGCATTTCTTTGATCGCGTCAAAAGGCTCTGGTGTGCTGGCTGCCATTGCTTCAAGGGTCATCACGCAAGTTTATGAAGCTTTTGTGTCGGTTCGGTGAATGCTGCGTGTGATGGAAAGGAAAGCGACTTCACCGCACAGGCGCCGAGACGCAAAAGAACGCAGAGAAAAGAAAGGAGGGAAACAGGGGCGGACACCTGGAGAGCTCCAAGAACATCTTTCGCCCCTCCTGCGTGCGCCTCTGCGCTCTCTGCGCCTCTGCGATGAAGGCATTGCTCTCAATCCATCACGCCGCCGGATAATCCAACCATGCACTTGCTCATTCCGTTTGCCTCCGGCGTTTCACCCGCCGCCGCCCACACTTTGGGGACCTTCAACTTACCTTGTTTGTCCAAGCTCTTGAGTCGTTTGCACGTGGGCTCCAAAACGGGTGGTGATGAATACAGCTTCAGCACACCGCATGAAGCGGCCCTGGCCAACGCCTGGGGTTGGCACGGTCGCGATGGCATTTTTCCGTGGGCAGCGCATCAAGCGCGAGCCGACGGCATGGACGTGCGCACGAGCGCTTGGGGCTTGCTCACTCCGGCGCACTGGCACGTGGGTCGCGACCACATCACCATGGCCGATCCAGCGGCATTGAAGTTGACGGACATTGAATCGCAGGCGCTGCTGAACGCGCTGCAACCGCTGTTTGCCGACGATGGTTGGACCTTGCAGTGGGGCTCAGCCGAACGGTGGTACGCCTCACACCCCAGCTTTGCGAACTTGCGCTGCGCGTCGCTGGACCGCGTGATCGGTCGGAACATCGACCTCTGGTTGCCCAACACACCGGAGGTCAAGTCCATTCGACGTTTGCAAAGCGAAGCGCAAATGCTGCTTTACGCCCATCCGCTGCATGACGAGCGGCAGGCGCGTGGCGACTTGCCTGTGAACTCGTTTTGGCTCAGTGGCTGCGGTGTTCACCAAGCTGTTGTGGCCGATGCCGTTCATGTTGACAGCCGCTTGCGTGCACCGCTGCTGGCCGAAGACTGGGCCACGTGGGCGGAAACATGGGCCGCCTTGGACTCGAGCGTGATGGCCGACTTGCTGCGTCGCAGCCAAAACGGTGAAATGGTTTCACTCACGCTGTGCGGCGAACGCTACTCAAGGCGCTTTGACGCCTCCCCGCAGTCGCTGTGGAAACGTGTGAGCAGATCGTGGCAAAACGTGGCGGTAGCGCCGATGCTGGAGGCGCTGTGAGCCAATCGACCGGCGAGCCCACCATCACTCTGCGTGACGTGCCGCCGCGCGCTGCATGGGCCCTGGAGCAAGCCGGAGTTCACCCACTGTTGGCGCGTTTGTTTGCGGCGCGCGGCATGCGCAGCGCCGAAGATTTGGACGACGGCTTGGCCCGCTTGCTGCCGCCGACCGACCTGAAAGGCAGCGCCGCCGCCGCCGTGATGTTGGCCGACGCAATTGCAAACGGGCAGCGCATCTGCGTGGTTGCCGACTACGACTGCGACGGCGCCACCGCCTGCGCCGTGGCCTTGCGCGGTTTGAAGTTGTTGGGTGCAGCGGCCGACGCCTTGAGCTATGTGGTGCCCGACCGGGCCGTGCACGGCTACGGCCTCACGCCCGCCATCGTTGATTTGGCGCTGCAAAAGCGACCCGATGTTTTGCTGACGGTGGACAACGGCATTGCCAGCTTGGCGGGTGTTGAACACGCAAGGCACAAAGGCTTGGCCGTGCTGGTGACCGACCACCACCTGCCCGCGCTGCAAGGCGACACCGTGGTGCTGCCCAACGCCAACGTCATCGTCAACCCGAATCAGCCGACTTGCACCTTTGGCAGCAAAAATTTGGCCGGTGTGGGCGTGATGTTTTACGTGCTCCTTGCGCTGCGAAGCGAGATGCGCAAGCGCGGCATCTTCACGCCGCAAACGCAACCGCGGCTCGACGCGCTGCTCGACCTGGTGGCCCTGGGCACGGTGGCCGACGTGGTCAAGCTCGACGCCAACAATCGCCGCTTGGTGGCGCAAGGTTTGAAGCGCATCCGCGCCGGTCAGATGCAGATGGGCGTGCGGGCTTTGTTCAATGCAGCGGGGCGCGATGCGCGGCGTGCCAGCGCGTTTGACTTTGGTTTTGCCTTGGGGCCACGCATCAACGCGGCGGGACGCCTGTCGGACATGACGCTGGGCATCGAATGCCTGACCACCGACGACCCGATTCGAGCCGAAGCCTTGGCCAAAACTCTGGACGACATCAACCGCGAACGCCGGGTGGTGGAAGGCGGTATGCGCGAAGCCGCTGAAGAACAGTTGGAAACGCTGCTGCTTGCGGCTGCCAACACGGGCGAGGTGCCACCCGCTTTGGCCATTTACGACGCCGACTTTCACGAAGGCGTGGTGGGCATCATCGCTTCGCGGCTCAAAGACAAATTGCACCGCCCGACCTTTGTGTTCGCCATGGGCCAGGACGGCTTGCTCAAAGGTTCAGGCCGCTCCATTCAAGGCTTTCACTTGCGCGATGCGCTCGACCTAGTCAGCAAGCGCCACGACGGCGTGTTGAAAAAGTTCGGGGGTCACGCCATGGCTGCTGGCTGCACGGTGGCCGCCGAGGACTTTGAAACTTTCAACGCGGCATTCCAACGCGTGGCTTTGGAATCGTTGGACGCCGCCACGCTGCAACGCAAGCTGCTGAGTGACGGGCCCCTTGCGGGCGAATACTTCAACGTGGAAACCGTGCTGGCGATGGACGCTCAGGTCTGGGGCCAAGGCTTTGAAGCCCCGGTGTTCAACGACGACGTGCAAATCGTGTCGCAGCGCTTGGTCGGCGAAAAACACATGAAGTTGAATGTCAAACACGCAGGCACCCTGCGCGACGCGATTTGGTTCGGCCACAGCGAACCGCTGCCCAGCGCCGTGAGCCTGGCGTATCGGCTGAGCGTGGACGAGTACAACGGTCGCCAGCGCGTGCAGATGATTGTGGAAAGTGCCAAATAGGGCTGAGCCAGAGTGTCTCGATCCCAGCGCGCAACATCCTTGCTGCCCACTGGCGCAAAGCTGCCCGCCTAAAATG
>JANPNT010000761.1:0-3159 GCA_031427655.1 Burkholderiales bacterium | reverse complement strand
GCGGCCGAGACCGAACTTGCGGAAGGTGCCACGCGGGCGGCCGGTCAGGGCGCAGCGGTTGCGCTGGCGCGTCGGGTAGGCATTGCGCGGCAGCTTTTGCAGCTCCAGGCGCGCGGCGTAGCGTTCTTCGTCGGTTTTCTTGGCGTTGTTCGCGGTGCCCTTGAGCTCCGCATATTTCTTTGCGTACTTGGCAACGAGCTGCGTGCGCTTGAGTTCGCGCTGAATGAGGGAAGTTTTGGCCACAGGGCTGTCCTTCAGTTCTTGAACGGAAATTTGAACGCGGTCAGAAGCGCCTTGGCTTCTTCGTCGTTCTTCGCGCTGGTCGTGATGCTGATGTTCAGACCCCGCAGCACGTCGATCTTGTCGTAGTCCACCTCGGGAAAGATGATCTGTTCTTTCACGCCGATGTTGTAGTTGCCACGACCGTCGAAGGCACGACCCGAGATGCCGCGGAAGTCGCGCACGCGGGGCAAGGCGACCGTCACGAAGCGGTCGAGGAATTCGTACATCTGCACGCCACGCAAGGTGACCATGCAGCCGATCGGCACACCGTCACGGATCTTGAAGCCGGCGATCGCCTTCTTCGACTTCGTGACCACGGGCTTCTGGCCGGCGATCTTGGTCAAGTCGCTCACGGCGTGGTCCATGACCTTCTTGTCGGAGACCGCCTCGCTCACACCCATGTTGAGCGTGATCTTGGTGATGCGCGGCACCTGCATCGACGACTTGTAGCCGAACTTCTCGATCAGCTCGGGCGAAATCTTGTCGCGGTAGATCGCCTGAAGACGAGCGACCTTCGGCGCGGCGGAGCTAACAACTTGTTCTTTAGCCATGATGATCTCTTAGGCCTTGATTTCTGCGCCGCTGGACTTGTAGACGCGAACGCCCTTGTCCTTGGTCTTGCGCGACTGCTGCTCGGCGTCGCTCAGCAGCTTGATGCCGACGCGGTCGGCCTTGCCGGTGGCGGCGTTGAAGATGGCGACGTTCGACTGGTGGATCGACAGGGTCTTGTCGACCACGCCACCCGTCGTGCCCTTCATCGGGTTCGGCTTGACGTGTTTTTTCACCACGTTCACGCCCTCGACGAGGATGCGGTCTTCGTCCACGCGCTGCAACACGGCACCGCGCTTGCCTTTGTCACGGCCGGTCAACACGATGACCTGGTCGCCTTTGCGAATCTTGTTCATGGCCTGTCCTGAATTTGAAAGCGCGCCTGGCTTAGAGAACTTCGGGGGCCAGCGACACGATCTTCATGAAGCGCTCGGTGCGCAGTTCGCGCGTCACGGGCCCGAAGATGCGCGTGCCGATCGGCTCGAGCTTGGCGTTCAGCAGCACGGCGGCATTGCCGTCGAACTTGACGAGCGAGCCGTCCTGGCGGCGCACACCCTTGGCGGTGCGAACCACCACGGCGCTGTAGATCTCGCCCTTTTTGACGCGACCGCGCGGCGCAGCTTCTTTGATGCTGACCTTGATCACGTCACCAATGCCGGCGTAACGACGCTTGGAGCCGCCGAGCACCTTGATGCACATGACGGATTTCGCGCCAGTGTTGTCCGCGACATCAAGTCGCGTTTGCATTTGAATCATGTTGTCCTGTCCCCAACTTGGCACACCAATGAAGGCGGCCAGTCTTGGGCCCGTCGCACCTGCGTCGGCTGATCTCTCAGCGCCGGCGGGCAGTTTTGGGCAGAGTCCGAAATTCTCGTTGCGCCGAATGGCACAGGTGGAGTTTCAGCGAAGTCTTGGATTATGCAGCATTTTTAGATGCTGCGTCAATGTCGTTGCCGGCAAATGCCGGCAAAGAACAACGAGCCGCGCTTGGCGCGGCTCGTTTGCAGTGTTCAGGCCAGCACTTGTTTGGCTTGTGCCAGCAGCGTGCCGGCATCACTCACTTCGAACTTGCCCAGGCTTTCGACGTTCAGCGTCTTGACCACACCATCGACGACCAACATCGAGTAGCGGTTCGAGCGCAGGCCCATGCCACGCGACGTCAGGTCGAGCGTTAGTCCGGTCGCCTTGGCGAAGTCGGCACTGCCGTCGGCCATCATGCGGACCTTGCCGCCGGTCTTCTGGTCACGGCCCCAGGCGCCCATCACAAAGGCGTCGTTGACCGACACGCACCAGATCTCGTCGACACCGGCGGCCTTGAACGCTTCGGCGTTCTCGACATAACCCGGCACATGCTTGGCCGAACACGTCGGTGTGTAGGCGCCCGGCAGCGCGAACACGGCGATCTTCTTGCCGGCGGTGGCCTTTTCCAGGTCGAAGCTGTTCGGGCCGATCGAGCAGCCGTTGCCTTCGACTTCGACGAATTCGGAAAGGCTGCCTGCGGGCAGCTAGTCGCCACCTTTCAACCTGTGCTTCTCCTGACGTCTGTGAAACCAAAAACGGCCGGACGCCAGTATTCCAGCGTTCCGACCGTTCTGTGAAGCGAGTGGGCTTAGACCACGATCGCCTTCTGGACCAGGCGGGTCACGACCCACGATTTGGTCTTGGAGATCGGGCGCGTCTCGGCGATCTCGACCACGTCGCCTAGTCTGTACTCGCCCTTTTCATCATGCGCGTGGTACTTGCTGCTGCGGGCGACGATCTTGCCGTACAGCTCATGCTTGGTGCGGCGCTCGATCTGGACCGTGATGGTCTTGTTGCGCTTGTCGCTGACAACCTTGCCCACCAGCGTGCGGGTGTTCTTGGCCTTCGGTTCGGCTTGAGCCGCAGTGCTGCTTGTGGAAATAGCGTGCTCGCTCATTTCGCGGCCTCTTTCTTCTTCTGTGCCAACACGGTCTTGGCACGCGCGATGTCGCGGCGTGTATTCCCAAGCGTGGTGTGGTTGGTCAGTTGTTGGGTGGCCTTCTGCATGCGCAGGCCGAAGTGGGCCTTGAGCAGATCGCCGACTTCCTTCTGGAGGCCAGCGACGTCCTTGGCACGGAGTTCAGATGCTTTCATGGTGTGCTCCTTCAGGCGCCGACCTGGCGCATCACGAACGTGCACTTCAGCGGCAGCTTGGCTGCCGCCAGCGTGAATGCTTCGCGAGCCAGCTCTTCAGCCACGCCGTTGATTTCATAGAGCACCTTGCCGGGCTGGATTTCAGCCACGTAGTACTCCGGGTTGCCCTTGCCGTTGCCCATGCGGACTTCGGCCGGCTTTTGCGAGATCGGC
>JANPNT010000760.1:0-2759 GCA_031427655.1 Burkholderiales bacterium | reverse complement strand
AGGCGCGTTGGCCGTTGACGATGAGCTCCATCAAGTGCTCACGCTCTGTGCCGTTGCTTGTGACGTTTTCTGCGCCACCTTCAAGGCGCGCTTCAAGTCGTCAATCAGGTCGTCCGCGTCTTCCAGTCCGATGGACAAACGGATGGTGCCTGCCGTGATGCCCGCCGACTTCAGCGCCGCGTCGTCCATGCGAAAGTGGGTGGTCGAGGCCGGATGAATCACCAGCGAACGGCAGTCACCCACATTGGCCAAGTGCGAAAAAATTTTCAGTGCTTCGATGAACGCCCTGCCTTGCGCGCGGGAGCCTTTGATATCGAAACTGAACACCGAGCCGCAACCCTTGGGCAACAAGGTTTTCGCCAGCGCGTAACTCGGGTGCGACTCCAATTCGGGATAGCCCACGCGTTCGACCATGGCGTGCGCGGCCAGGAAGGCCACGACCTTGCGGGTGTTCTCAACGTGCCGCGCCATGCGCAGCGGCAGCGTTTCTATGC
This sequence comes from Burkholderiales bacterium, assembly GCA_031427655.1. GTDB lineage: Bacteria > Pseudomonadota > Gammaproteobacteria > Burkholderiales > Burkholderiaceae_C > JANYJJ01. The sequence goes on along the minus strand of JANPNT010000760.1, from coordinate 2,265 downwards.
CTTGCAAAATCAACCACGCGGTGTGCGGACTCATGCAAGCGCCGAAGTCACGCAGACCTTCGCGACGGGCACGCATCAGGAAGGCGTCGGTGCTGCTTTCTTGCGTGAACGTCATGCCGTGAAACCCGGCGTAGGGCTCGCTCAGCTCAGGGAATTTGCCCGACGCATCCCAGTCCATGCGTCCGCTGTCCACCAACACACCGCCGATCACCGTGCCGTGGCCCGACAAGAATTTGGTCGCGGAATGAAACACCAAATCGGCGCCGAGTTCCAACGGCTTCATCAAGTAAGGCGTGGTGAAGGTGCTATCTACCAGCAGCGGAATTTGGTGTTCCTGGGCCAGTGCGCCGATGGTGGGAATGTTGAGCACGTCCAAGCCGGGGTTGCCCAAAGTTTCGCCAAACAACATTTTGGTGTTGGGTTGGATGGCCGCGCGCCAAGCGTCCACATCGCGCGGGTTCACGAAGGTCGTGCTGATGCCGAAACGCGACAACGTGTAGTGCAGCAAGTTGTGCGAGCCGCCGTACAGGGCCGAGCTGGCCACGATGTGCGAGCCCGCGCCCAACAAAGTGCAAATGGCCGAATGCTAGGCCGCTTGCCCGCTGGCGGTGGCAATGGCACCGACGCCGCCGTCAAGTGCGGCCACGCGTTCTTCGAGCACGGCGGTGGTGGGGTTGGAGATGCGGCTGTACACATGCCCGGCGCGTTCCATGTTGAACAGCGAGGCCGCGTGCTCGGTGCTCTCAAACACAAACGAGGTGCTCAAGTGGATGGGTGTGACCCGAGCGCCGGTGGCCGGGTCGGGCCGCGCGCCGGCGTGCAGCGCGAGGGTGTCAAAGCCGGGGTCTGAAGTGCCGGGCATAGGTGTTCCTGTGAGGTTGATCGATGGGTAACAACGACCCATGCTTCAAATTGATTGTGGGCTATATTGAGTTGGAGTTGGCCCCCAGCACTGAAGGAGATCCTCATGAAAGTCAGCGACATCTTGCGCGTCAAAGGCGGCACACTTTTTACCGTCTCCCCTGAGCATTCATTGAAGGAAGCCCTCACCACCATGAGCGAGCGCGACATCGGCTCGCTGGTGGTGATGGACCACGGCGACTTGACCGGCATGCTCACCTTCCGTGAGGTGATCGTGGCCTTGGTAAGAAACGGCGGCTCGGTGGGCAACACCACCGTGCGCGGTGCGATGGACGACCACCCGCTGACCTGCACGCCCGACACCGAGATTGACGAGGTGCGCCGCATGATGCTGGAGCGTCATGCGCGCTACATGCCCGTCATGACACAGCGCACCTTGATGGGCGTGATCTCTTTTTACGACGTGGCCAAAGCGGTGGTGGACGGCCAAGACTTCGAGAACCGCATGCTCAAGGCCTACATCCGCGACTGGCCGGTTGAGAAACCTGAAGACGCAGACGGTGGTTCGCCCGCGCTGTCACCGGGTTGACTGTGCGGCATTCCGCCTGGCGGTCCGGCTGGGGCGCGCGATGGGCGGCTGCGAGGACGGTCGCCAGTTTGTATGTGCCTGCGTGCACAAACGAGAAATTTCTGCGCTATATCATCGAAAGTCGTGGTCAGCACGCATCCCTGATGCGTGCATTTTCTGCGCTGCTTGATTCGATTTTTGAAAGCCCCCGCCCATGTCCGGCAGCACCCTCGGCCACACCTTTTGCGTCACCAATTTTGGTGAAAGCCACGGCCCGGCCATCGGCTGCGTGATAGACGGTTGCCCGCCTGGCATGGCGCTGAGTGAGGCTGACATCCAATCCGATCTAGATCGACGCCGTCCCGGCACGTCGCGCCATGTGACGCAGCGCAGCGAGGCAGACACGGTGGAGATCTTGTCGGGCGTGTACGGGGGCCACACCACTGGCACGCCGATTTGCTTGTTGATTCGCAACACCGATCAACGCAGCAAAGACTACGGCAACATTTTGCAAACCTTCCGCCCTGGCCATGCCGACTACAGCTATTGGCAAAAATACGGCCTGCGCGATCCGCGCGGCGGTGGTCGCTCGTCGGCGCGTTTGACCGCGCCGACGGTGGGCGCAGGTGCGGTGGCACGCAAGTGGTTGTTTGAAAAATACGGCACTACGTTCTCAGGCCACATGACGCATTTGGGTGAATTGGCCATTCCGTTCGAGTCGCTGGCTCACGTGCCGAACAACCCTTTCTTCGCCGCTAACCTCAGCGACATCGAACGTTTGGAAGCGCACATGGACATGCTGCGCAAAGCCGGTGACTCCTGCGGCGCGCGCATCC
>JANPNT010000759.1:0-3140 GCA_031427655.1 Burkholderiales bacterium | reverse complement strand
CGGCCTTGCTGGCGGTGATGCTGGGGGTCGCGCTGGCGTTTTCGGTGCAGCTCATCAACCAATCGGCGCTGAGTGAATTTAGCTCTGCCGTGCGTTCGGTCAACGGTGAGCCTGACTTCGAATTGCGCTCGCAACGCAGCGGCTTTGACGAAGCACTTTACGAACGCGTGGCAACGCACCCGCAAGTGGCGCTGGCCAGCCCAGTGGTGGACGTAGAAACACAGGCGATAAGCGCGCAAGGCCAACGAGTCCCACTGCGTGTTTTGGGCCTTGATGCCTTGGTCGCCGCACCACTGTCACCTGCTTTGCTACCCCGCCCGGACAAGGGCGCTGACCGCTTCGCCCTGTTCGACCCTCAAACCGTTTTCCTCAACGCCACGGCGCGTCAAAAGCTCGGCGACTCACCGACAGTGCGCGTGCAAACACCCACCGGCATGGTCGAACTGCGCGTGCAGGGCAGCGTGGCGGCAGGCGGGTCGGCCTTGGCGGTGATGGACATCGCCGGCGCGCAAGCCAACTTTGGGTGGCTGGGCAAAGTCAGCCGGATTGATGTGCGCTTGAAGCCAGGCGCGGATCGCAATCAGGTTTTGAAAGAGCTCGTGCTGCCCGACGGCGTGCGCGCCGCACTGCCCGACGAAGCGGCTCAAAAAGTGTCGAACCTGTCGCGCGCTTACCGCGTCAACCTCACCGTGCTGGCGCTGGTGGCCATGTTCACTGGCGCGTTTTTGGTGTTCTCAATTTTGTCGCTGTCGGTGGCCAAACGTCAGCCGCAATTGGCGCTGTTGGGTGTGCTGGGCATGACGGCCAAACAGCGCTTGAATTTGGTCTTGACCGAGTCGGCCTTGCTCGGCTTGGCGGGCAGCGTTTTGGGCTTGGCGCTGGGCACCGCGCTGGCGGCGTTGGCGCTGCGTTTGCTGTCGGGTGACTTGGGCGGCGGCTACTTTCCCGGCGTCACGCCCACGCTTCAATTCAGCTTTTTATCGGCGCTGGTTTACGGCAGCTTGGGTGTGCTGGCCGCTGTGGTCGGCGGCTACATACCAGCGCGTGCGGCGCAGCAACTGGCACCTGCCCAGGCGCTCAAAGGGTTGGGCGATTCAACGCCCTCAACCGCCTTCGCATGGCTGGGGCCGAGCATGCTGGTGTTGAGCGTGCTGCTTGCTTTTTTGCCGCCAATTTTTGACCTGCCGCTGGCCGCTTATGTGTCGGTGGCCTTGCTGCTGTTGGGCGGCATTGCCTGCGTGCCTGCGGGTGTGGGTTGGCTGCTTAAATGGCTGCAACCGCCGTCCAATCCTTTGGCGTTGTTGGCTGTAGAGCGCGCACGCCATCAGCGCCACACCGCCACCATTGCCGTGGCCGGTGTGGTGGCGAGTTTGAGCTTGTCGGTGGCGCTCACTGTCATGGTGGCCAGCTTTCGCGAGTCGGTCACGCAGTGGTTGAACACCGTGCTGCCCGCCGACGTGTACGCGCGCGCTGCGCCCAGCGTGTCGGCCGGGGACGTGATCACGCTGCCCACCGCGTTGGTGGATGACGCGGCTGCGCTGGAAGGCGTGTTGCGCGTGGAAGCACAGCGCGTGTCGCAGCTTCAACTCGACCCGAAACGTGCCTCGGTTTATGTGATCGCGCGGCCTTTGGTAGACCCGGCCAAGTCGCTGCCTTTGGTCGGCGACTTGCTGCCGCTGCCTGCTGGTGAAACCGCGCTTTACGTCAGTGAGGCCATGGTTGATTTGTACGGTGCGAAGCCGGGCTCGCACATCGAGCTGCCGCTGATTTCCGGCCAGCCCAGCCGCTTCTTTGTGCGCGGTGTGTGGCGCGACTACGCCCGCCAATTTGGCGCGGTCACCTTGGCGGCTGCCGACTATCAAAGAATTACTGGCGATCTGCGTGTGAACGACATGGCGTTGTGGTTGAAACCCGCCGCCGATGCAGCGCAAGTGCAGCAACGCTTGCGCCAACTTGCCACCTCACGCGGCTTCGACGGCGACTTGTTGGAGCTCACCTCTGTGGGTGACATTCGAACCACCTCGCTGCGCATTTTTGACAGAAGTTTCGCGGTGACGTATTGGCTTCAAGCGGTGGCCATAGCGATTGGCTTGTTCGGCATTGCCGCCAGCTTTTCAGCGCAAGTGCTGGCCCGCCGAAAAGAGTTTGGTTTGCTCGCCCATTTGGGTTTAACGCGCTCGCAAATCTTGACCGTGGTGGCGGTGGAAGGCGCGGTGTGGACGGCCACCGGCGCGCTGCTTGGCCTGCTGCTGGGCTTGGCAGTGAGCGTGGTGTTGGTGCATGTGGTGAACCCGCAGAGCTTTCACTGGACCATGGATTTGCTGTTGCCTTGGGGCCGCTTGGCGGGGCTGTGCGGTGCCGTGATGTTGGCGGGCACGGCCACGGCATGGCTGTCGGCGCGAAGCGCAGCGGGACGGCAAATGGCGTTGGCGGTGAAGGAGGATTGGTGATGCGTGGTAACTCTGCATTAGCCCCTTCCCCCGCTAAGGGGGACGGAGTCACGCGCCGTGTACTCCTCGCTGCGGCGGCTGGGTTTACGACCGCTGCCCAAGCTGCCCAACCACTCATTGGCATCCAACCCCGCGCACTCGCCTTCCCCACCGACCACGGCTCGCATCCCGACGCCCGAACCGAGTGGTGGTACGTGACCGGCACGCTTCAAAGTGGCAGCGACAGCTTCGGCTTCCAAATCACTTTCTTCCGCTCTAAAACCAATGTGCCCGCCGACCACCCCAGCCGCTTTGCCGCGTCGCAATTGCACTTCGCGCACGTCGCGCTGACCGACTTGCAAGCCAAAAAAATGCAGCACGACCAGCGCATTGCACGTGGCAATTCGGGCGGTGGTTTCGGCCGCGCGTCGGCAGCCACAGGCGACACGAATTTGCTGCTCGAAGGCTGGACGCTGAAGCGCACTGGCTCGGTCGCGCTGCCCACCTACCAGGCCAAGATCACCACCGCCAATTTCGCCTTCGACTTCACCCTCGCCGCCACACAAACCCTGCTGTTGCAAGGCGACGCTGGCTATTCACGCAAAGGCCCCCAGCCGGAGCAGGCCAGCCATTACTACAGCATTCCGCAACTGGCGGTGACCGGCCAACTGACACGCGAAGGCAAAGCAGTTGCCGTGACAGGTCGCGCCT
>JANPNT010000758.1:0-2443 GCA_031427655.1 Burkholderiales bacterium | reverse complement strand
TATTTGCCGCGCAGCGCGACTTTCTGATCGAGCTGGACGGCAAGGTGGGCGACAGCGACCTGGGCTTGACGATGAACAAAGCGTTTGTCGCTGCTGCAGATTCGGTGTCCACCGCAGCAGCAGACCCCAACCAAAGTTTGGGCCGCAGCCTGCAACTGGTCGGTATGGCCATCGCCAAAGCGGCACCGTCCACCATGGGCACGCTCACCGCCACCGGCTTCATGCGCGGCGGCAAGGCCGTCGGCGACGCCACCACCCTGGGCACCGCCGAACTGGCGGCGTTTTGGCGTGCCTATCACGACGGCGTCGTCGAGCGCGGCAAAGCCAAGCCCGGCGACAAAACCCTGGTCGATGTGCTGGGGCCCATCACGGCATCGCTCGAAGCTTCGGCGCAGTCGCACACCGCCTTGCCCGAGGCGCTGCGCCTGGCCACCGAGGCAGCAGCCGCTGCGCTGGAAGGCACCAAGGCCATGGTGGCGCAGCACGGGAAGGCCGCTTGCTTCCAAGAAAAATCACTCGGCTTGCAAGACGCAGGTGCCACAGTGGGCTTTTTAATCATCGACACGATGCGCGCGCATGTTGCGCAGAACAGTCCATCAACAAGAGGAGCAAACATATGAAAGTCGCCATCATCGGAACCGGTGTCATGGGCACCGGCGTGGGCCTGACGCTGCTGGCCAAAGGCTTTGAGGTCAGTTGCCACAACCGCCACCCAGACAACGCCGCGCCGCTGGTGGCCGCCGGCGCGCGGCTGTGCGCCACGCCGAGCGAAGCCGCTGAAGGTGCCAGCCATGTGATCGTGTGGGTGTGGAACGAGGCGGGGTTGCACGACGCGGTGGACGGCGTCGGCGGCGTCGGCGGCCTGTGCGCCAACGCTCAGCCCGGCCAGGTGTTCATCGACATGAGCACGCAGTTGCCTGACACCTCGCGCGCGGTGGCGGCGCAGTTCGCCGCGAAAGGCGCGATGTTTGTCGACGCTCCCGTTCACGGCAGCCGTGCTGAAGCCCATGCAGGCGGGCTGTGGGTCATGGTGGGGGCCGACGCAGCCGCGTGGAGCGCGGCGCTGCCGGTGTTGCAAGCCGTGGGGGCCACGGTGCACCACATGGGGCCGGTGGGCTCGGGCTCGGCCGCCAAGCTGTGCGGCAATCACTTGGTGTCGGCCATCCTCGCGTCGCTGGCCGAGTCGCTGGCGATGGCGAAGAAGTCAGGCCTGGACTGTCATGAGCTCATCAAGCTGTGGGGCGAATCAGACTTCCGATCGCCCATCATTGAAGGCGCAGGAAAGTCGATGATCGAAGGTGATTTTGCAGTGTCGTTTCATTTGCGCACCATGGTCAAAGACACCGAGCTGATCCGCAATCACTCTGAGTCGATTGGCGTGCCGGTGCTCATTTCCAACACGGTGCACGAACTGAACAAGACCGCGCAGAACCTGGGTTGGGGCGAACTGAATGCCACCGCCATTTACAAGCTGTTTGAGTTGATGGCGGGCATGGGTCCGACCTTGCCGGGCAAACCGCCAGGCACACCGCCGGACGCTCCGAAAAAAGGCTGACCTTGAAGCTGTTGCTCGGCATCGACGTTGGCACTTACAGCAGCAAGGCGGTGCTCACCGACTTGGCAGGTCGCGTGCTGCACACGGCTGTCACCGAACACGGTATTTCCATGCCGCAGCCGGGCTTTGTGGAGCAAGACGCCGACCTGATCTGGTGGGGCGATGTGTGCCACCTCAGCCGCGAAATCATGGCCGCTGCAGGAGTTGCGCCCGAGTCCATCGCGGGCTTGGCGATGAGCGCCATGGGGCCCTGTTTGTTGCCGCTGGACTCCGACATGCGTCCGCTTAGGCCCGGCATTTTGTACGGCGTGGACACACGCGCCACCGCAGAAATTGCACAACTCGAAGCCGAAATTGGTGCCGACGCCATTTCGGCTTTCTCGCTGATGGAACTCAGCAGCCAAGCCATCGGCCCGAAGATTCGGTGGCTGCGCCAAGCTGAGCCCCAGGTCTGGCGGGCCACCGCCAAGCTGACATCGGCCACAGGCTACTTGGTCTTCAAGGCCACCGGCCGCTTGTGCATGGACCGGCACACCGCCAGCCATTTCATGCCGCTGTACAACCCGGCCACACTTCAGTGGGACGGGCGCTACGCCGATGCGGTTGCGCCCATCGAATTGCTGCCGGTATTGGGTTGGGCAGAAGACTTGGCCGGCACCGTTCACGCTGAAGCAGCCAGCGCCATGGGGCTGGCCGTGGGCACGCCCGTCGCCTTCGGTACGGTAGACGCCCTGAGTGAAGCCATCAGCGTGGGTGCCACCGAACCCGGCGACTTGATGCTGATGCACGGCAGCACCACCTTTTTCATTTTGGCGCAAGACCAACCCACGCCAGACCCGCGCGTGTGGACGGTCGCGGGCGCGTCCCCCGGCCGCTTCAACTTGGCCG
>JANPNT010000757.1:0-2865 GCA_031427655.1 Burkholderiales bacterium | reverse complement strand
TGCCTGAACCCGCGCCGGTGACCAAAGCGACTTTCGCAGAACGTGTCATTCAGTTGCTTTCAAGGCGGGTCGTGTTTGTGTTGAATCGCGGGTGTGGGCGGAGAGGGGTCCCAAGGGGTGATTGTTAATTGGCGAGGGGTGGCCGGGCCCGATTCGGGTTCGAAGCAATCGACGAAGCTGAAAAACAGCGATGCATAAAACACGGTCGAGAACATCAAGCCCGCAGGCATGGCCGCAGCCGTGACCATGCGCGGGGCGCCCATCGCCACAAACACAGTGTTGGCCAGCGCGGCAAACAGCAGGACCACCGCCAGCCAAACCAAGCCGTACACCGCGAAGGCTCCCTTGTTGCGCCAGCATGCCACCGTGCTGAAAAACATGGCCTTGGCCCAACCCTGCGCGCCCCAGTGGATCAACGCTGGCGCATGCCAAAACGGCAGCGAAAGTAACGACGCCAAACCCAGGCGCACCGCCAAGCCGGCTTGCAGCTGCGGGTCGAGCAAGCGCTTTTGGATTTCCTCGACCGGTGTCTTGCTGTTGGCCATGAGCTCTTGCAGGGCATCGAACTTGCCGCCGTCCACGCCATCAGCCAGCCACAAAATAGCCACCGTGGAGGCGGCATAAACCAGCCCCAGCTTTAGCAGCGCCAGGCGCCTTGCTTTGTCCACCCGCAGCGGTTGCCAGAACACTGCCACCGTCGGCGAGTTGCCTTTGAGTGCCGCTTGCGTGCCCAGCATGAAGCCCAGCGTGGCCAGCGGCAGCGCCATCAACAGCAACACGCCGCCCACATAAGGCAGCAACATGAAGATCAAACCCGCAAACAAAAAGCTGGCAAACAGCATGGAGAAGGCCAGCGGTTTTCGAAAGAAAACCCGAAAACCGTTGCGCACCCAAAGGGCACCTTGGCGCGGAGTGGCTTGCCTGAGCTTCATGCGCGCACCTGCATTGCGGTTGTGGCTTCGGTGGACTGGGCGTCGCGCGGCGGTGGCAGCGCATGCCACGGCTGACTCACGCGTTGGCGCAGCACGCGCTCAAAATGCGTTGGGTCATGCGCCGTGAGCATGCTGGCGTCGCGCGGCAAATGCACGTCCCACAAGCGCGACAACCAAAAACGCAGGGCCGCGTTGCGCATCAGCGTGGGCAGGAGGCGCAACTCATCTGCGGTGAATGGCCGCACCGCGTCGTAGGCCGTCAGCAATGCGTCGGCACGTTCTTCCAACAAAGCGCCGGTCGGCAGGTCTATGCACCAGTCGTTCAGGCACACCGCCACGTCAAACAACAGGCAGTCCACACCCGCAAAGTAGAAGTCGAAAAAGCCGGTGAGTTCTGTGCCGTCAAACATCGCGTTATCGCGAAACAGGTCGGCATGTATGGGGCCGCGAGGCAGGGCGGCGTATGCGCTGGAGGCAGCCACGCTTTGCGCCAAATGCAGCTCGGTCTGGATGAGCTCAGCTTGCGAGGGCGTTAAAAACGGCAGTACCACCGGCACGGTTTCAGTCCACCAAGACAAGCCGCGCAAGTTGGGTTGGTGAAGCGGAAAGTCCTGTGCGGCCAGATGCATGCGCGCCAGCATGCTGCCCAGCTGAGTGCAGTCGGCGGCGTCGGGTGCGAGGTGATGGTCGCCGCGCAGGCGGTTCACCACGGCGGTCGGCCTGGCATGCAAAGTCATCAAGAGGTTGCCGTGCGCGTCGGGCTGCGGGTCGGGCACCGCGATGCCGTGTTGTGCCAAGTGCTTCATCAACTGCAAATAGAAAGGCAGTTGATGGTGCGTCAACCGCTCAAACAAGGTGAGAACGTAGCGGCCCTGCGTGGTGTCGGCAAAGTAATTGGTGTTCTCAATGCCGCCCGAACAACCCTTCAGTGCAGTCAGCGTGCCAATGTTCATCGGCGCGATGAAGGCCGCAGCCTCATCGAAAGTCACCTCTGTGTAAACAGCCATCGTCAGGAAGTCAGAACGACAAGACGTTCCACACGCGTTTGCCGGTGGCACCGCGCGAGGTGTTCGCACCGTCGCTGAGGTCACGTGAGCCGTCGCCGGTGATGATCTCGTAGCTGCGCAGCGAAGCGATTTTCGGTTTTACGGTGATGCGCTGGGTGTGACCGCGCACCTTGAGTTCATCGATGTGGGTGCTGTCGTTATCGATGACGGTGTGCTTGACGTTGGGCTCACCGGCGGTGGCTGCGGGTTGACTTGCGTTTTGCGCAAAGCAGGGCACGCTGATGAACAGGCCCAAAACACTTGCAGCGAATGTGAAGGTTTTCATGCTTGCATTTTAGGCTGCGCGGCCAAGCCCCCGGCAGGCCCTGCGCCACAATGAATGCATGACTGAAAAAACTCTGTTGCTGGTCGACGGTTCCAGCTATTTGTACCGTGCCTTTCATGCCTTGCCCGACCTTCGCGGCCCGGCCAACGTGCCCACCGGTGCCATCCACGGCATGGTGGCCATGATGAAGCGGCTGCGCGATCAAATCAGAGCCGAACATGCGGTGTGCGTGTTCGATGCCAGGGGCCCGACCTTTCGCGACGCTTGGTACCCGCAGTACAAAGCCACCCGTGCGCCCATGCCCGACGATTTGCGCGCGCAAATTGAGCCGATCCACGAAGTAGTGAAGTTGTTGGGCTGGCCCACGCTCACTGTTCCCGGCATCGAGGCCGACGACGCCATTGGTACGCTGGCCCGCTTGGCCACCGAGGCCGGTTTCAAGGTGGTGGTGTCTACCGGCGACAAAGACATGGCGCAGTTGGTGAACGACCACGTCAGTCTCATCAACACCATGAGCAACGAGCGGCTGGACGCGGCTGGCGTGATGGAGAAATTTGGTGTGCCGCCGGACCGAATCATTGACTACCTCACGCTGATGGGC
>JANPNT010000756.1:0-2705 GCA_031427655.1 Burkholderiales bacterium | reverse complement strand
CCGTGTTCAGCGACGACTTGAGCATGGCGGGCGCGCGGCTGATTGACGGCGCAGAGGTCAGCTCCACCGACGCAGCCGCCGTGGCCCTGAGTGCTGGTTGCGACATGGTGCTGCTGTGCAACCAATCGGTGGACGGCGGCTCGGCGGTGGATGCGCTGTTGCAAGGGCTGGCTCAAGCTCACGCGGAAGGCCATTGGCAGCGCAACCCCGACAGCGAACAGCGCCGCTTGAATTTACTGCCGCAAACGCGCCCGCTGACCTGGGAAGAGTTGATGCACCAGCCGCTGTATCAGCGTGCGCTGGAGCGGCTGCCTTGAATCAAGCGGGGGAGCTTGGGGTTTGTTTTTTAGCCACGCGCATTTGTTCGCGCCGCATGAACAAATAAAGGCTTTCCACCTTCTCGCGCGCCCAGGGCGTCTTGCGCAAAAACTTCAAGCTTGACGCCACGCTGGGGTCGAGCACGAAGCAGCGGATGTGAATTTGGTAGCCCAATTCGGGCCAGCCAAAGTGGGCCACCAGCTCATTCAGCATCGCCTCCAGCGTGATGCCGTGCAGCGGGTTGCGGGCTTGAGGTGTGGGCATGTCAGCAGAGATATTCATGAGTCGAGTGTCGCTTGCGTGTCGCCTGGGTGCCGCTGAAGTGCGGGCTCAGTTCACCGATCCAAAGCGATTGACCAGCATGCCCAAGCCGTCGATCTCGACTTCCACCGCGCTGCCTGGTTTCATCGGCAACACGCCCAAAGACGTTCCACACAGAATCACGTCGCCTGAATGGAGCGTCATGTCGCGTGAAATGTGGTGCACCAGCTCAGCGGGTGAAAAAACCATGTCGCTGAGCGCGTAGTTCTGCCGTTCACGTCCGCCCACGCGGGTGCGTAAGGTCGCGGCTGCAAATTTGAAATCGGTTTCGATCACAGGGCCCAACACCCCGAACGTGTCGAAACTCTTGGCGCGCGCCCACTGCGGGAAGCTGGGGTCGCGATTCAGTACTTCGATGGCAGTCACGTCATTGGCGCAGGTGTAGCCGAAGATGTGCGAATCAGCGTCTTCGAGGCGCACGTTGCGGCAAGTTTTTGCGATGACCACCGCCAGTTCGCCTTCAAAGGCAACGCGGCCCACATCTGCTTCGGGCGGCACGATGGTTTGTTGGTGGGCGGCGAGGCTGCTGCTGGCCTTCAGAAAATAAAGTGGCTCGGCAGGCGTGGCCCAGCCATTCTTTTGAGCCAACGCGTGGAAGTTGTTCCACAGGCCGATCACTTTGGTGGGACAACACGGAATGAGCCACTCGATGTCGCTGGTGGCGATGTGCTCCGAGGTGGCCGTCGGTCGTTTAAACAAGTCTCCGTCGTGGACTTGAACCGTGTCGCCTTGCAACACACCAAAACCCTCACGGCTGCCTTGCCTGAATCGCAACCATTTCATCGTGTTTTCCATTGGTTTTTGGGTTGATATGACGGTGACTGTAGATGCAATGCCCTGCGTGCTTGGGCAAGGCTGACGAGGATGGACAATCCCTGGCAACGCGCTGGTTGCGACCAACTTCTCATGAGCTTTTACGTACCTTGTTCATTGCCTTCTTTGACCCATGCTTGAGCTGAAGTCTGTAGCGTGCCAGCGCGGCGGCCGCCAACTCTTCGAAAGTTTGACTTTGAACTTGGCTGCGGGCCAGTTGCTGCGCGTCACAGGGATGAACGGCGCCGGAAAAACCAGCTTGTTGCGCACGCTGTGCGGCTTGATGGCCCCTTCAAAAGGCCAGGTTCTATGGCGCGGCACCGACGTGCACAAACTGCGCGATGAGTTCAACCGTCAGTTGGTTTATGTCGGCCATGCGGCTGCATTGAAAGACGATTTGTCGGCCACTGAAAATTTGATTGCGGCGTCGGTGTTGGGCGGGAGCGCAGTGACGGCATCGACTGCTCAACGGGCGCTGGCGCAGGCAGGTTTGAAAGGCCGCGAGCGCGTGCCGACGCGCAACCTGTCGCAAGGGCAACGGCGGCGCGTCGCCTTGGCGCGTTTGGCGCTTGGCGGTGCTGCGGCTGTGTGGGTGCTGGACGAGCCCTTCAACGCGCTGGACACGGCTGCGACCGATTGGCTGCTGGGCCTCATCACCGGTCATTTGGCCTGCGGCGGCATGGTCGTGCTCACCAGCCACCAGCCGGTGGCGTTGCCCGAATCGGTGCAGCAAGTGGTGTTGGCGCTGTGAACGCGTCCTCACCAAGCCGCACCGCCTGGAACGGGATGCGCTGCATCTTTGTCCGCGATCTGCGCATCGCGTTGCGCCGCCGCGCCGACACCTTGGCAGCGCTGTTTTTCTTCGTCATCGTGGTCAGCCTTTTTCCGCTCGGCGTCGGGCCTGAGCCTGCCTTGCTGCGCAGCATGGCGTCGGGGGTGGTGTGGGTGGCGGCCTTGTTGGCATCGATGTTGTCGTTGACTCGATTGTTCGCCGACGACTACCAAGACGGCACCTTGGAGCAACTGCTGCTGTCGGCAACGCCGCTGCCGATGTTGGTGTTTGCCAAAATGTCGGCTCACTGGTTGGCGTCGGGCTTGTTGTTGGCCTTGATCTCACCGCTGTTGGCTTTGCAGTTCGACATGCCAGCGTCAGCGGTGGGCGTTTTGGCTCTGTCGTTGCTGCTGGGCACGCCTTTGCTCAGCTTGATTGGCGGAATTGGCGCAGCGCTGACCGTCGGGGTGCGCGGCGGTGG
>JANPNT010000755.1:0-6378 GCA_031427655.1 Burkholderiales bacterium | reverse complement strand
CATGAAGGTGCTGAACGCAGCCGGTGTGAAAGTGGTGCGCCACCTCACCGGGTCTTACGTCACGTCACTGGAAATGGCAGGTTGCTCCATCACCGTCACAGCGGTCGACGACTCGCTGCTGGCGCTGTGGGACGCGCCCGTTCACACCGCCGCCTTGCGCTGGGGGATGTGAACTCAACCCGAAAACCGAGTTAAGGTTTGATGGCATCTCAACGCAGCAAACCTCAACAAGGAGCCACCATGGGCTGGTTTTCAAAAGCAGACAAAGACTTTTTCTTGGCCACCATCGTGCCGAACAACGACACGGTGCGCATTGCGCAGTATCTCGGTGTCGTCAACGGCGAGGCCATCATCGGCGCAAATATTTTTCGCGACATGTTTGCCGGTGTGCGCGACGTGGTCGGCGGCCGTGCCGGTGGATACGAACGTGCGTTGTCAGGCGCGCGTGACTCCGCGCTGGACGACATGATGGCGGCAGCAAAAGAAATGGGTGCCAACGGCGTGGTGGGCATCGACTTCGACTACGAAGTCATGGGTGAGACGAACGGCATGATGATGGTCGCGGTGAGCGGCACGGCTGTGAAGATGGGTTGACCTGAAACGGGTCCTGTTCATCTGCGGCAAGAACAAGTAGCGCAGCCCCACGGCCGAAAACATCTTTGCTGACCACCCGGGCGTGGACTGCGCCTCGGCGGGTGTGAGTCATGACGCCGAGGTGCCGTTGAGCGCTGAGCTGGTTGAAAGGGCCGAACTCATCTTCGTGATGCAGAAGGCGCACAAGCTCAAGTTAACGGCGCGGTTCAAACCACAGTTGGCGCAAAAAACGAGTAGTGTGTTTAGAAATCCCCGACAACTATCAATTCATGCAACCTCCGTTGGCAGGTCTGCTGCGCACCAAGGTCACGCCGCATTTGCCCATGGCGTGATAGCGGCGTGACGGCGGCGTCATGGCGAAGGAACTTTGCGAGCGCAGCTGTCGTCAAAAGTCTGGCCGTGCAACTCACTATGGATTAAAGGCACGTGACTTGCTGGATCGATCGAACAAGTCGATCATGCAGCGGTAGTTCTTTGGATCCCAGCGCTCTGAACAGCGCAAACTGAATTTTGTTGAGAAGCTGATCCGAAAGGAAAGCTCTGATGACGTCTAAGCGAGAAGCCCAATGTGGCGATCAACTCACTTGGACTTCATCAGAACTTCCCCAGACGGTGCAGCGAGCCGCACATCTTTGTGGCTTGCCGGGCCGCCTCCTTGAACCCGCAGGAGAGTGATCAGCATGGACGTTATCAGCCACCACAAGGCCCGCTTCGAGCGCACGCGCGAAGAAGAAATTTCAATCGAAGACTACTTGCTCGAGTGCAAGAAAAATCCGCTGGCCTACGCCAGCGCCCCGGAGCGGATGCTCAAGGCCATCGGCGAGCCGCAGACCGTCGACACCCGAAACGACCCGCGCATGTCGCGCTTGTTTGCCAACAAGCTGATCAAGATCTATCCCGCCTTCGCCGAGTTTTACGGCATGGAAGATGCCATTGAACAAGTGGTGAGCTACTTCCGTCACGCCGCTCAGGGCTTGGAGGAAAAGAAACAAATTCTCTATTTGTTGGGCCCGGTGGGCGGCGGCAAGTCGTCGATTGCCGAGCGCTTGAAACAGCTGATGCAAGAAGTGCCGTTCTACGCGATCAAAGGCTCGCCGGTGAACGAATCTCCGCTGGGTTTGTTTGACGCGGCAGAAGACGGGCCGATTTTGGAGAAGGAATACGGCATACCGCGCCGCTATTTGCAGCGCGTGTTGTCGCCCTGGGCTGTGAAGCGACTGGAAGAATTTGGCGGCGACATTCGCCAGTTCAAGGTAGTGAAACGCCACCCGTCCATCTTGAAACAAGTGGGCATCGCCAAGACCGAACCCGGCGACGAAAACAACCAGGACATCAGCTCGCTGGTGGGCAAGGTGGACATCCGCAAGCTGGAGATGTTTTCGCAGGACGACCCCGACGCCTACAGCTACAGCGGCGGCTTGAACTTGGCCAACCAAGGTTTGCTGGAGTTTGTGGAAATGTTCAAAGCACCGATCAAGGTGCTGCATCCGCTGCTCACTGCCACGCAGGAAAGCAACTACAAAGGCACCGAAGGTTTTGGTGCCATTCCGTTTGACGGCATCGTGCTGGCACACAGCAACGAGAGCGAGTGGAAAACCTTCCGTAACAACAAAAACAACGAAGCGTTTTTAGACCGCATCTACATCGTCAAGGTGCCGTATTGCCTGCGCGTGAGCGAAGAGGTGAAGATCTACGACAAGTTGCTGCGCGGCTCGTCGCTCGCCAAAGCCACCTGTGCGCCGGGCACGCTGAAAATGATGTCGCAGTTTGCCGTGCTCACGCGTTTGAAAGAGCCCGAGAACTCATCGCTGTATTCCAAAATGTTGGTCTACGACGGTGAGAACTTGAAAGACACCGACCCACGCGCCAAGAGCTTCCAGGAGTACCGGGACTACGCCGGTGTAGACGAAGGCATGAGCGGCATCAGCACGCGCTTTGCGTTCAAGATCATCAGCAAAGTGTTCAACTTTGACAGCACGGAAGTGGCCGCCAACCCGGTGCATTTGATGTACGTGTTGGAGCAGCAAATTGAGCGCGAGCAGTTTCCGGCTGAGACCGAACAAAAGTTCTTGGCCTTCATCAAAGAACATTTGTCGGTGCGCTACGCCGAGTTCATTGGCAAGGAAATTCAAACCGCGTATTTGGAAAGCTACAGCGAGTACGGCCAGAACATTTTTGACCGGTATGTCACCTACGCCGACTACTGGATCCAAGACCACGAGTACCGCGACACCGACACCGGCGAGGTGTTTGACCGAGGCTCGCTGAACGCCGAGTTGGAGAAAATTGAGAAACCCGCAGGCATCAGCAACCCGAAAGATTTCCGCAATGAAATCGTCAACTTTGTGCTGCGCGCGCGGGCCAACAACAGCGGCAACAACCCGCTGTGGACCAGCTACGAAAAGCTGCGCACCGTGATTGAGAAGAAGATGTTCAGCAACACCGAAGAGTTGTTGCCTGTGATCTGCTTCAACGCCAAAGCCAGCGCCGTCGAAGCCAAAAAACACGAAGACTTCGTGACTCGCATGGTGGCCAAGGGTTACACGCCCAAGCAAGTGCGGTTGTTGTGCGAGTGGTATTTGCGCGTCAGAAAGAGCAGTTGATGCGAGGCTTCGCTGGCAAAGGCCTTGGGTCATCAAGCGGACGCTGTGGAACCGGCTTTGCCGAGCGACTGGCGTCGCCCCCCTGGGGGGGTGCGCCTCCGGCGCTGCGGGGGGGAGCCGTCTGATGCAACAAATCATTGACAGAAGGCTGGCGGGAAAAAACAAGTCCATCGGCAACCGCGAGCGGTTTTTGCGTCGGCACAAAGAGCAAATTCGTGAAGCGGTGAAACGCGCGGTGGACGGGCGCGGCATACGCGACATGGCGCACGGCGAAGATATTCACATTCCCAAGCGCGACATCAGCGAGCCCGTTTTTGGTCACGGCCAAGGTGGTTCGCGTGAGACGGTGCACCCCGGCAACCAAGACCATTTGCGGGGCGACCGCATCGCGCGCCCCAAAGGAGGCGCGGGCGGGCGCGGCGGCCAAGCCAGCGACTCGGGCGAAGGTGACGACGACTTCGTTTTTCACCTGAGCAAAGAAGAATTCATGCAGGTGTTTTTTGACGATCTGGCGCTGCCGAATTTGGCGCGCACTTCCATTGCCGAGACGCCTGAATACAAAACCCACCGCGCTGGCTATTCCAGCGACGGCACGCCCAATAATTTGCATGTGGTGCGCTCGATGCGCGGTGCGATCGGCAGGCGCATTGCGCTGGGCGGTGAATCGCGCCGAGCGTTGCACATGCTGGAACTTCAGCTGATTGAACTAGAAGCGCAGGACGAGCCGAATTTGTCTGCGAAGTTGTCTGATCGGGCGATGTTGGAGCGCGAGATCACCGCCCTTCGCGCGCGCCTGAAAAACATCCCCTATCTCGACCCGATTGACCTGCGCTACCGCAGTCGCGTGCGTGTGCCCATGCCCACGTCCAAAGCAGTGATGTTTTGTCTGATGGACGTGTCGGGCTCAATGGACGAAGGCCGCAAAGACCTGGCCAAGCGCTTTTTCATCTTGCTGTATTT
This sequence comes from Burkholderiales bacterium, assembly GCA_031427655.1. Lineage (GTDB taxonomy): Bacteria > Pseudomonadota > Gammaproteobacteria > Burkholderiales > Burkholderiaceae_C > JANYJJ01. The sequence continues at coordinate 2,221 of JANPNT010000755.1, read as the reverse complement.
GTTTCTGACCCGACATTACGAAAAGATCGACATCGTCTTCATCCGCCACCACACGCAGGCGCAAGAAGTGGACGAGCAAAACTTTTTTCACGCCACTGAAACCGGCGGCACGGTGGTGTCGAGTGCTTTGGTGTTGATGGAAGAAATTGCGCGCACCCGCTACCCCACCAGCGAATGGAACATCTACGGCGCGCAGGCCAGCGACGGCGACAACTGGCACCACGACAGCGGCCGCTGCCGAAGCCTTTTGGCCGAAAAAATCTTGCCGCTGTGCCGCTACTTTGCGTACTTGCAAGTGGCCGAAGAAGAGCAAAACCTGTGGGACGAATACACCGCGTTGGCTGCCGAGGTGAAGACGCTGGCCATCCGGAAAGCGACCGACGCCGCGCAAATTTATCCGGTGTTCCGTGAATTGTTCAAGAAAGAAGGCAGTGCGGCATGAGCAACAAAACACCTTCGCTTCCCGACTCGACGCCGGACTTGTTCGACACGCAAACTTTGGCCACCGAAGCGGCGACTCGGGTACAGCGCGCCGCCGATGTCCAAACACCGGCGCGCGCAGCGAATCAACTTCCCGCGCCCAACGATTGGACCTTCGAGCTGATCGAGCGCTATCACGGCGTGATCCGCACCACGGCGAAGCGTTTCGGTTTGGACACTTATCCCAATCAGCTGGAAATCATCACCGCCGAGCAAATGATGGACGCCTATGCCTCGGTCGGCATGCCGGTGAACTACCGCCACTGGAGCTACGGCAAGGAGTTCATTTCGACCGAGAAAAACTACCGCCGCGGTCACATGGGTTTGGCCTACGAAATCGTCATCAATGCCAACCCCTGCATCAGCTATCTGATGGAGGAAAACACGCTGGCGATGCAAGCGCTGGTGATCGCGCACGCGGCTTACGGCCACAACAGTTTCTTCAAAGGCAACTACATGTTCCGCATGTGGACAGACGCCACCAGCATCATCGATTACCTTGTTTACGCCCTCAACTACGTGACCGAATGCGAGCAGCGCCACGGCCTGGATGCGGTGGAACACATGCTGGACAGTTGCCACGCCCTCATGAACCACGGCGTGGACCGTTACCGCCGCCCTAGCAAACTGAGCTTGGCTCAAGAAAAAACGCGTCGCCAAGACCGCGAAGCGCATGCGCAGCAACAGGTCAACGACCTGTGGCGCACGCTGCCGCAAAAGGCGCACAAGGCCACCGACAAACAGACCGGAGAGTCAAGTCGCTTTCCGGAAGAGCCGCAAGAAAACTTGCTTTATTTCATCGAAAAAAACGCGCCGCTTTTGGAGCCCTGGCAGCGCGAGGTGGTGCGCATCGTGCGCAAAGTGGCGCAGTACTTTTACCCGCAGCGCCAAACGCAAGTCATGAACGAAGGCTGGGCCACGTTTTGGCATCACCACTTGTTGAACACGATGTACGACGACGGTCACTTGAGCGACGGCGTGATGATCGAGTGGCTGAAGTCGCACACCAATGTGGTGTTTCAACCGCCGGTGGGCCACCGCGCCTACAGCGGCATCAATCCGTATGCATTGGGTTTTGCGATGTACACCGACATCAAGCGCATGTGCGAAAAACCCACCGACGAAGACCGCGCCTGGTTCCCCGACGTGGCCGGGCGAGATTGGTTGGAAGTGCTCAACCACGCCATGCGCAATTTCAAAGACGAAAGCTTCATCGGCCAGTATTTGTCACCGAAGCTGATGCGCGACTTTCGCTTTTACAGCATCCAAGACGACGAGGCCGAGAGCGAGTTGGAGGTCAGCGCCATTCACGACGACGCGGGCTACCGCAAGGTTCGCGAAGCCTTGTCGCGTCAATACGACTTGGGCCACCGCGAACCCAACATCCAAGTGTGGAGCGTGAACCTGCGCGGCGACCGCGCGCTCACCTTGCGTCATGTGCAGCACAACAACCGGCCGCTCGACGACGGTGCGCAAGAGGTGCTCAAGCACGTGGCGCGCTTGTGGGGTTTTGGCGTGCACCTGGAAAGCGTGAACGCCACCGGCGAAGTCAGGAAGCGGTGGTCGGCCCAGAGCGTATCCAATTGAACTCCCAGGGGCAGCGCAACCCCCCGTTCACACCCTTCTAAGTGGTTTCATTTGCTTTTATATGAGAACCACTAGCTTTTCGATGACGCATCTCAATGAAACGAATTACAGCACCGGCATCGCCTCGAGTTACCAGGCATCGAAAATGAAATCC
>JANPNT010000754.1:0-7750 GCA_031427655.1 Burkholderiales bacterium | reverse complement strand
CTCCTGAACATGATGTTTTTTGCCGGTGCGGGCTTGTCGCAGCCGGTGTGGGAACAGCTTGACAAAGTGGCTGAACTGGCATGCGGCGAACGCATTCGCATGCTCACCGGCTTGGGCATGACCGAGACCGCGCCATTTGCGCTGTGTGCCAATCGCGACCAAGTTGAGTAAGGCCACGTGGGCTAGCCCGCGCCGCACGGTGCCCGCAGACGGCGCGCTGAACTGGTCGGCCACAGTCCATTGGGGCTACACCAACGAAACCGGCGTGATGTTAGAAGTCGTCGACGGCGAATGGAAGGTCGAGTGAGTTGGGAGTCGGGCTGGGCACAATAGCTTCTTTAGCCAAATTAAAATCGGCTCTCGGTTCCTGCCGTCCTTGCTCTACCAAGATTCCCATTCGGGCTGAGCCTGTCGAAGCCCCGCCACTGCTAAATTGGCACTTCGACAAGCTCAGTCCGTTCGACCGGCCCAGGATGCTCGGGCACCTCGACAAGCTCAGTGCGAACGGGGCTTGTTTGTGTCTCATGTCCAGAAAAACTCAATAAACGCACCGCACGCGAATCATGGATTTTTCTATTGCCAGCATCTTGATGCTGGACGGCATCACCAACGGTGCCATCTACGGCCTCATGGGCTTGGCCACGGTGCTGGTGTTCACCATCACCCGCGTCATCTTCATACCGCAGGGCGAGTTCGTCGCTTTTGGCGCGTTGACGCTGGCCATGCTGCAAATGGGCAAGGTTCCAGGCACGGTTTGGCTGCTGTTGGCGCTGGCGGTTTTGAGCGCGCTGCAAGAAGGTGTGGCTTGCCTGAAGCGCTCATTGCCTGGCGGTCAAATTGCCAAAACCCTGCTGCAAATTTTGGCCTTGCCCGTGGCGGTGACCGTGCTCACCTTGTGGGCCGCGCCGCTGAAGTTGCCGCTTTTTTTGCAAAGCCTGCTCACCCTTGCCGTCGTCACACCCATCGGCCCTTTGGTGTACAGGCTGGCGTATGAAAAATTGGCCGACGCCACGGTGCTGGTGCTGTTGATTGTGTCCGTCGGCGTGCACTTTGCGCTCACGGGCATGGGCCTGGTTTTCTTCGGTGCCGAAGGCTTTCGCAACCCGAGTTTTTGGGACGCGCGCTTCAACGCCGGCGCGCTCATGTTGTCGGGCCAAACGCTGATTATTTTCATGGTGTCGGTGGCGCTCATCATTGGTTTGTTCTTGTTTTTCGAGCGCACCCTGCGTGGCAAAGCGCTGCGCGCCACCGCCGTCAACCGCTTGGGCGCGCGCCTCATGGGCATCTCCACCAACGGCGCGGGCCGCATGAGTTTCGCGCTCGCGGCCTTCATTGGCGCGTTGTCGGGTTTGCTCATCGGCCCCACCACCACCATCTTTTACGACTCGGGTTTTTTGATTGGCCTCAAGGGTTTCGTGGCGGCCATTTTCGGCGGCCTGTCAAGCTACCCGGCGGCCGCATTGGGAGCCATTTTTGTGGGCCTGTTGGAAAGCTTCGGCTCGTTTTGGGCCAGTGCTTTCAAAGAAGTGATCGTCTTCACCTTGATCTTGCCGGTGCTGCTGTGGCGCTCGTTCCAGCACGGCCACGGGGATGAAGAAGAATGAGCATGCGCCGCTACGCCTTCATCGCGTTCCTCCTCTTGTTGGCACTGTTACCGCAACTTCCAGTCCCTGAGTTTTGGATCACCCAAGCCAACTACATCGGGCTGTACACACTGGTGGTCATCGGCTTGGTGTTGCTCACCGGCGTGGCCGGGCTCACCTCGTTCGGCCAAGCCGCTTTCGTCGGCCTGGGTGCCTACACGGCCGCCTACCTCACCATCACGCACGGCGTGTCGCCGTGGCTCACGGTGTGGGCCGGTTTGGCCTTTACCGGTTGCGTGGCCTTGCTGTTGGGATGGCTGACGCTGCGCATGTCGGGCCACTACCTGCCGCTGGCCACCATTGCGTGGGGTTTGAGCTTGTATTACCTGCTGGGCAACATCGACGCGCTGGGCAAATACGACGGCTTGCTGGGCGTGCCCGCCATTCAGTTTTTCGGCATTTCTCTGAACACCGGCCGAAGCTTTTTCTACCTGCTGTGGACGCTGGTGGTGTTGGCCATCGTCGCGGTAACGCACCTGCTGGATTCACGCACTGGCCGTGCGCTGCGCGCTGTCAAAGGCGGCACCACCATGGCAGAAGCCATGGGCGTGGACGGCTTTCGCATCAAGGTCACCGCCTTTGTGTTGGCGGCTTTGTTGGCCAGCGTGTCGGGCTGGCTGTTCGCCCACTTTCAGCGCACCGTGAACCCGTCGCCCTTCGGTTTGAAGATGGGCATTGAATACCTTTTCATGGCCGTGCTGGGCGGCGTGGGTCATGTGTGGGGCGCGCTGGTGGGCGCGGGCGCGGTGAAGATTTTGGAAGACCAACTTCAAGTGCTGTTGCCCAAATTGTTGGGCTCCAGCGGCAACTTCGAGATCATTGTTTTTGGTGTGATCTTGGTGCTGGTGTTGCAGTACGCACGCGACGGCTTGTGGGCATTCGTCGAGGCACGCTTGCCGAAAGTCAACCGCAAAGTCGATTGGCACAACGCCGCTGCCTTGCCCGAGCGCGCGCGCCCACAGCGCGGCGAGGTGGTGCTGGACGTGCAAGCCGTGCGCAAAGAATTTGGCGGCTTGGTGGCAGTGAACGACGTGACGTTTCAAGTGCGCGCCGGTGAAATTTTGGGCCTCATTGGGCCCAACGGTGCGGGCAAATCCACCACCTTCAATTTGGTGACCGGCGTGCTGCCCGCCACCCGCGGCGAGGTCAAGTTTTTGGGCCAACGCATTGAAGCTTTGCCTTCGCGCGAAATCGCCAAGCGCGGCGTGTCGCGCACCTTCCAGCACGTCAAGATGGTGCCCGGCATGACGGTGCTGGAAAACGTGGCGCTGGGCGGCCATTTGCGCGGCAGCCAAGGCGTGGTCGCGTCGATGTTGCGTCTGGACCGCGATGAAGAACGCCGCTTGCTGCGCGAGGCCGAACGCCAACTCGTGCGCATCGGCATGGGCGACCACATTCATGAGTTGGCCGGCAACTTGGCCCTGGGCCCGCAGCGTTTGATGGAAATTGCGCGCGCCTTGTGCGCCGACCCCGCTTTGCTGTTGCTCGACGAGCCCGCAGCCGGACTGCGCCTCAAAGAAAAGCAAGCCCTGATGGCCGTGCTGCGCCAACTTCGCGACGAAGGCTTGAGCATCTTGCTGGTCGAGCACGACATGGACTTGGTCATGGAGGTGACCGACCGCATCGTGGTGATGGAGTTCGGCACCAAGCTGATCGAAGGCACGCCTGCGGAAGTGCAAGCCAGCCCGGCGGTCAGAGCGGCCTACCTCGGAACTGAACACTGATGAACGCTTCAATGCCGTTGCTGGAAGTGAAAGGCCTGCACGCAGGCTATGGCCGCGCCGAGGTTTTGCACGGCCTGAATTTGCAAGCCAAAACCGGCAGTGTCGTCACCGTCATCGGCCCCAACGGCGCGGGCAAATCGACGCTGCTAAACGCCTTGATGGGCGTGTTGTCCGCCACTGGCGATGTCCGTTACCACGGCTTGTCGCTGACCCACCAAAGCTTGGAAGACCGCGTCATGCAGGGCATGGCCTTGGTGCCCGAAACGCGCGCCTTGTTCAGCACCATGCCGGTGGAAGACAACTTGCTGCTCGGTGCGTATCGGCAATTCCGTTTGGGCAAAAAAGACAGTGCCGAGTCGCTGGAACATGTGTTCACCTTGTTCCCGCGTTTGAAAGAACGGCGCACGCAATTGGCGGGCACTTTGTCGGGCGGTGAACGCCAAATGCTGGCCGTGGGCCGCGCCTTGATGAGCAAGCCCACGCTGCTGATGCTGGACGAACCCAGCCTGGGCCTGGCCCCCTTGGTGGTGCGCGACATTTTCAAAACCATCGACGGCCTGCGTGCCACCGGCGTGACCATCTTGCTGGTCGAACAAAACGCCCGCGCCGCTTTGGAAGTGGCCGACTACGGCTATGTGCTGGAGATGGGCGAAATTGCCCTCGAAGGCCCGGCCCGCGAGCTGGCCAAAGACCCCCGCGTGATCGACACCTATTTGGGCGCGGCGCGCAAGCCCGCGGCTTGAATAGCGATGACCAAAGCAGTCATTGCCGCCACTTTCGAGCGTTTCTCGGGGCCTTTGTCCCCCTTTCAAACCCCATTCGCCGTTTGCAGGCGCACCGCTCCCTCCAGCGCCATCAACTTCTTTCGCGCCATCCATAAATTGCTCAACGTGAACAGCGTTTCAAGCTGCGCAGTGTTCTTCTTCATCCCCCGGTAGCGCACTTTGACGAAGCCAAACTGCCGCCTGATGACCCGAAACGGGTGCTCCACTTTGGCCCTGATGCTGGCCTTGATCTTCTCGACCTGATCGATCAGGGAGTCCAGCCGCTGCTGGCGTTCTTGGTGGAGCTGGGTGCGGCGATGAGGGTGAGGGTGAGGGTGGCGTCCACCACCGTGCCCGCGCGAAGCAGCAAGCCTTTGAAGCCCAGCATGTCGTTGACCACGCTCAGCATTCGATCGGCCAGCTTGTGTGCTTCCAGCAGGTGGCGAAAGCGCAGGATGGTGGTCTCGTCGGGCAGGCGCTGTGTCCAGTCCAAGCCTGCAAAGTCGCGGTACATGGGGGTGTCGTGCAGGGCTGCTTCCGTCGCGGGGTCACTCAGGCGGAACCACTGCTGCATGAAGTGAATGCGCAGCATGGTGTGCAGGGCAAAGGGTGGGCGTCCGCGTTTGCCTTCGAGGGCATAACCAGCAATGAGTGCGACCAAGTCGCCCCACGACACGACACGCTCCATCTCATCCAAGAACTCGCGCTTGCGGGTGCGCTTGGTGCTCAGGTGCAGGCCCAGGTCGACTTGTTTCATGGCTGAATTCGATGTGAGTTTCATGCAGCGATCGCATGCACGAATCAGGCCGATTGATGCAGAGCTTCCCTAGGCTGTCGCGCCACCTTGCTGCCGATGAGCAACCCGCGCTGACCGAAAAAAGGCTCAGCGGTGAATGACTCAGACCGACGCTGGCTCGAGGGCATGGACACCAGGGAGTTGGCCGACCTCGGCATCTCGCGCTGCGATCTGCCTCGTCTTTATGCCGAATCCGCCCGCCCTTCGCCCTACAGCAAAGCTCGGCGTCTGTTGGCCCGTGGCCCCCGCAAAACTTTGTCTTTTCTAAAAAAATGCAATGAAAAAACTCATACCTTGTTCTGAAGCCAGATCAACACAAACCGGCCCTGAACGTGCTGGGCACGCGAATCACTGTGCTGACGCAAAGCTACGGCGTGACCCTGCAGCAGAGGTGTCGAAGGAACCGGGCCGGCCGCGCACAGCCATGACAGGGACGAGTGCTTCTACGTCCTGAAAGGGATGATCGAGTTCGACTGTGATGGACGCGCCCACACCTGTTCGAAACCCGCACCCAAACCAAGCTGGTGCACATGCCCTACCGCGGCGGTGCCTTGGCCATCAACGACACCATCAGCGGGCAAGTGGAAGCGGTGTTCGCCGTCATGCCCGAGGCGGTGCCGCATGTGCAGTCTGGCCGCTTGCGCGCCTTGGGCGTGATGAGCCCGAAGCGCTCGCCGGTGATGCCGCAGGTGCCCACCATGGCCGAGGCCGGTACTGCCGACCTCAACCTGTCAGCCTGGACGGCGTTGCTTGCACCCGCCAAAACACCGAGCGCCATCACCGATCAGCTGAAGCGCGCGGTGGCTGCCGTGTTCGACACCGAGCTTGGTGCCAAGCTGGCCGAGGCCGGCATCGAAGTGGCCACCAGCACCCCGGAGGAATTGCAGCAACTGATTGCGCGCGACATCAAGTTGCACGCCGAATTGGTGAAGGCAGCGGGCTGGGTGCCGCAGTCACCGTGCGGGCCAGTTCTGTGGTCGCCTTTTCACACGCAGCGAAGCCTCGAAACCGCGCAAAGGCTGGTCTGCAGGCCGGTTGGTGCATGCGATCGCCACGGCAAAAAGTGATTCGAGCGCAACGCTGCGCCGTTCGGGTTCGGCTGTTTTTTGTGGCTCAGTTGATCAGGCCGAGGTGATCAGGCCGAGGTGATCAGGCAGGCGACGACCTCAGCCCGTAGGTCTTGCCGCCAAAGAACAAGTACTCCACACGCAACGTGGCCGTGCCTTGTTCGCCGGTGAAGGTAAAGCCCAGCAACGCCACGCTGTCGCCCACTTTGATCTCGGGCACGGCCCAGGCCTGCATGCGGGCGAGCGGGGCCAGCTCGATGTCCCAGGTCTTGTCCTTGCGCGTGGGCAATTGCGCCACCTTGAGCAGCGCGGGGCCATCGACCGGAGCGCTCTGCGCGGGCAACACGCGTGACGCCAAGTCGGGTGGCAATTTCATGCCAGATGCGGTCACTTCCAGCTTCATCTCGGCGTGCGGGTTGCGCCACGCCACTTGGGCAGCTTTGCCTTCGAGATAAATCGGGCGGGTTTGGTCGAAGCTGCTCCAACCGTGATGCGCCCAGGCGTGGGCAGAAAGCAGCGAAGGCAAAGCGATGACGATGTGACGACGTTGCATGGTGGGGCTCCCTGACATTTTTAAAGCTTAACGATAAGCAATCCAACGACCACAAATCATGACCGACAGCCACAGCGCTGTCGAGATCAAGGTTTGCACACGCGCCGTGGTGTCGGCCCGACCCAAGCCGTCGCGGGCATGGAAGCAAGCGGCATTCACCCCGGCAAGTTGAATCAAAACCATCTTGATCAAAAACGTTCTGTTGCTGATCAGCTCACTGGGCTGCGATGCAAACATCAACAAGCCGGACACAGCGATGAGCGCAAACCCGCCCACCGACAGCCGCAGCGCCACACGTGCCAGCGGCTTTATTGGCAGCTCAGCGGCAACGCCCCACACCCGAAGTTCCACCAGAACCAAGTTGCCCAGCAGCAGCGCAATGCCGAAGATGTGCATCACCTCCAAGGCGGGGTAAGCGATGGGGTTGGATGCGATCCATGGGATGCCGGTGAGGCCGCTGATGACCATGGATCAGAACGCTAACACGCGGGTCAAAACGACTTGCCTCAGGCCGCCCGTGCTGCCGGTTTCGGTCTGTGTTTTTGGCGACAGCTTGTCTGACAGCGGCAACAACCGCATCGTGTTGGGCGTCGGTGGGGCCGGGCAAACCATCACGAGCAATGCCTGCATTCCGAGCTTGCCTTACACGTCGGGCACCTACCGCAACGGCTCGGTTTGGGTCAACTCTTCAATGCGGCACTCTCGGCTCGCCTGTCTGGTGAAGCAAGCGGTGTGACGATGTTCGACGTGTTTGGTCTGTTCAACAACATCGCTGCGAACGGTGGCAACCTGCGACCCAAACCAATACTTGTTCTGGGGCGGCATTCACCCCACTTCACGCGGTCAAGCGCTGATTGCCGATGCCAGGCTCACCAATGTCGGTGCCATCCCTGAGCCTGCCACCGTGTTCAGCTTGCTGGCCGGTTTAGGCGTCATGGTGACGGTGGTTCGGCGCAGGCGCGCTTGAGTTTGCAAGCCGGGTGAAGCGTCGGCACTTCGCGGCTTTTGACCCAAGCGGGGCGCGGGTTTCGCTGCGCCAGCTAATATTAAGTCAAATGTTGATTGCGTTTACTCTGACCTCGCGCCTGAATTTGAAACAGACCTTCGCAAGGTCTGTTTTTTTCGGCTGTGCATTTGCTGCCTTGGGTGCGGTCGCAGCAACGCCGCCCAAGCTTGCAAGCCCTGATGCCTCGCAGGCTGCGG
>JANPNT010000753.1:0-10795 GCA_031427655.1 Burkholderiales bacterium | reverse complement strand
TGACCGCTGTGGCCGGCGCGTTGGATGACCCCTGCAAGCAGTGCGCTGGGCAAGGTCAGGTCGGCCCCCAAGGCCACGCCGCTGAGCACGCACACGGCGGTGAAGGCCGCCACATCGCCCGCGCCCAACCAGGCGGCGCTGGTAAACACCGCAATGGCCAGCAACATGCTGGCCAACCAAACTCGCGACAGCCCGAAGCGTTTCACCGCGCGCACCCAAAGCGGTATCGACAGCGCCCCGGCCGCAAAGTAGCTGGCCAAAAACAAGGGCTCATAACTGGGCGCTTGAAGGCGATCGCGTATGAAAAACAGCACCAAGGTGGCAGGCACTGCGCTGGCAATGCCGTTGACCAAATACACCGCCATCAAACTGCGAAAGGCAGGGTTGTGAAAGGGCACGCTCAGTGGCAACGCGGCGCTCAGTTGCTTCGATGCCACCGGCTGCGGTGCCCGGCGCAGCAAAGTCAAACCGAGTGCCAGTGCGACGGCGAAAACCGCCGTGGTCACGCCCAGCCCGGCCACCGAAGGCAACACGCTGGCCACCAGCACGCCCACCAAAGCCAAGCCCTCGCGCCACGCCACGATGCGGGCGCGCTGCGCCTCATTGCCGCCCAGGCGCGCGCCCCAGCTCTGGTGAACGATGGTGACCACGCTGAAGCTGAGATAAGTCACCGCCAAGCCCCCGGCGCACCACACCAACAACTCGGTTTGGCCTTCGACTGGCGGAAAAAACAGGGCGCGAAAACCGAGCGCCAAAATTACCGCCGCTGCGGCTGCCGCCAGCCAGGCGCTGCGCGCGCTGCGGCTGAAAAGTCGGTCGGCCCAACGGCCTATCAGCGGGTCGGCCACAGCGTCGAGCAAACGCGCCGCCAGCAGCACCGCGCCGAGCACCGCCAAAGGAATGCCGTATTGAACCGCGTAGTGGTTGGGCAGCACCACATACAACGGCAGCGCCACAAAAGCCAGCGGCAAGCCCAGACCCCCGTAGAACGCGCCCTGCGTCCAATGTGTCGTCACAGCGGATGTGGCCGCAGCGGTCACTGCGCTGGGCGCGCAGGGCCCAACAACGCGTCACGCAGTTTGGGTTCCGAGGTGCGCGGTGACAACCAAATGCCGAAGAACAAACGCGTGAATTCGGCGTCCCGAACTTCGCCGCGCAATTTGCCGTTGATGAAAATACGCGTGGCCACACCAGGCACTTGGATGCCGGTGACGCGGTCGCCTTTGTTCACGTCGGTGAACAGGGCTTTCATTTGCGCGAGCCACTCGCCAGCTTTTGCCTCAGTGATGTCACCGCCGCGCTTCATCTCGTCCAACGAACGCTCGGCAATCAGTTTGCCGTACAGCGTGCGGGCGTATTCAAGTTCAAGCGCCAAAGGCAGGCGCGGGTAATCGGCTGGCTTGAAACCGTCTTGCGCCCACAGCCGAGCGTCATACACATGCAAGCCAAGAAAGGTGAGCGTGCCTTGGCCTTGCAGCTTGGCCGCGCTGACTTCCGCCGCCACCTCAGAGGCGACCGCAGCGCTTTGAGCCAGCGTGCCCAAGGGCGCACAAGCGGCAACGGCCAGGGCGACGAATAGGGCGCGTCGGTAGGGCTGCATGGCAATTTCCTTGTTCAGTCGCGTTGCAGCGTGAACTGCATGACGCTGGTGTTACCGGTCGCAAACGCCGCCTCGCAATAGGCCAAATAGAACTCCCAAATGCGCATGAAGCGGGTGTCAAACCCGAGCTTGCGCACTCGGGCGTCTTGGCTCAAAAAGCTGTCGCGCCAGCGCTTCAGGGTTTCGGCATAGTCCAAACCAAAATCCAGTTCATTGACCACTTTCAAACCTGCTGCCGTCGCCGCCTTGCGGAACTCAGACGGGCTGGGCAACAGGCCGCCGGGGAAGATGTACTGCTGGATGAAGTCGGTGGACTTGACGTAGCGCTCGAACAAATCGTCGCGCAAAGTGATGCTCTGCACACAGGCTTTGCCGCCCGGTTTGAGCTGGGTTTTAAGGGTCTCGAAAAAGCTGGGCCAGTATTCCCGGCCCACCGCTTCAAACATCTCAATCGAGGCAATCGCGTCGAAGGGGCCGTCGGCGATGTCGCGGTAGTCCTGGTAGCGCAACTCGCCAGGAAGGTCGGCATCGACCAGTCGTTTCTCGGCCCAAGCCAATTGCTCTTTCGACAGGGTCACGCCCGTCACGGTGGCACCAAAGTCACGCGCCGCGCACTCGGCCAGAGCGCCCCAACCGCAGCCAATTTCCAGCACGCGGTCACCGGGCTTCACACCGCATTCGGACAGCGAGCGGCGCACTTTGGCCCACTGCGCGTCGGCCATGGGCCGCGTGATGTCGCCTTCGAACCAGGCACTGGAGTAGTTCATCGTCGGGTCGAGCCACAGGCGGTAAAACTCATTGCCCAAGTCGTAATGCGCGTGGATGTTTTTCTGGCTGCCGCTGCGCGAATTGCGGTTGAACAAATGTTTAGCGCGGTGCAACAACGAGCCCCACCAACTGCCGTAAATCACGGTCTCCACTTCGTCGCGATTGGCGATGAAAAGCTTGAGCAAACTGGTCAGGTCGGTGCTGCTCCAGTCACCCGCGATGAAGCTTTCGGCAAAGCCGATGTCGCCCGATTTCAGTGCCGCCGAACACACATTCCAGTTGCGCAAATTTAAAACGGCGCGCAGTTCGCCGTCTACCGGATGGCCGAAGCGCGTGGCGGTGCCGTCGGGCATGAAGACATCGAGCGTGCCGTGTTTCAAGTTTTTGAGCAGTCGAAACACGGCGCGCGCTGCGGGCGGAGCGGACTGCGGCAGGGCCAAAGATAACGCGGCGGGAGATGAAGAGGTAGTCATGTCGTCAAGGGGCGGCAAGGTGAAACAAAGGGGCAGAAAAAGGGGCAGAAAAAGCGAGTTTCAACGCGTCAGAAACGCAGTCGGGGGCGCAGGTTTGCGAAAGAAGGGAACGCGTTTGAGCCACAGCCGAACGGCTTGCCAATGGATGCGCGCGATCACCATCAGCGTCATCATGGGCATGCCGAAAAAGGCTCGGCGCATGCTGTGAGCCGACAACACAACCAGCGTGCCCGACACGCTGGTTTGAATCAGCGGGCCGTCGGCGTTGTCGTGATCAAGCCGCACCACGGTGCGTGCCTCCTGCGTGTCGTGAGGCTCTGTGCGCATGAAGCGAAACCGGTAGCTACCCGCCACATCGCAAAACGGTGAGACATGAAAAACCTTCATTGCCAGCAGCTCGCGGCCGTATGCCAACTCAGGACCGCACAGCAAATAACAGTGGCGTTCACCAAAGGTGTTGTTCACCTCCACCACCACGGCGGCCAGCGAGTTGTCGGCCCGGTGGCAGTACCAAAAACTCACCGGCTTGAAGGTGTAGCCCAGCACGCGCGGGTAGCAATGCAACCAGACTTCGCCGCGGGCGTCGTTGATGTTTTCGCCGGCCAGCAAAGTGTCAATCCAGGCCAAGCTGTCGGTGCCGCCGTCGCCGTGATCGCGGTCATAGAAACTGATGAGACCGAAGCGGTTGCGCGCCAGCACCTCGGATGCTTTCGCGCGCAGGCTGCGCAGCGGCAGCATCAAAAAATAGGTCGGGTAGACAAACTGATTTCGCGCCGGACGCAAGCGGGTGTGCCTGACTTGGCCCATGCCCAAGAGTGGCTGGGGGGCGGGCAACGCAGTGTTCACGCTGCCTCCCGTTCAAGCAGATCGGAGCGTTCCCACTGCCGCTTCATACCGCTGACCACCGCCATCCCCGACATCAAACCGTCTTCATGAAAACCGTAGCGTGTCCAGGCACCGCAAAACCAGGTGTGATGGGCGCCTTGCAGTTCAGGCAGGCGCTTCTGCGCAGCCATGGCCGCCATGTCAAACACCGGGTGAGCGTAGTGGTATTCGCCCTGCACTGTGGCCGGATTCGGTGCTTTCACCGGGTTGAGCGAAACGATGACCGGTGTATCAAACGGCAAGGGCTGCAATCGATTCAGCAGGTAGTGCAAACACACCGAGGCTTGCTCGCGCGGGCTGTGAACAGCACGTTCGTAATTCCACGCGGCCCACGCCAGCTTGCGCCGGGGCAACACGGCAGTGTCGGTATGCAGCACAGCGCGGTTCGGGTGGTAGCGAATCGCGCCGAGCACTTGACGTTCGGCTTCGCTGGCGTCGCTGAGCAAAGCCAAGGCTTGATCACTGTGGCAGGCCAATACCACTTCATCGAAGTGCTCGGTGCCATGGTCGGTGCTGACCCACGCGCCTGCAGTGCCGTTGACAATTGCGCGGGCGCTGTGTCGAGCGTCGCGTCGCACTCCCCGCACGGGCGTGTTCAGGCGCGCGTCGGGGATGCTTTTCAACATCTTTTCAACGTAATGTTTGGCACCCCCCGTGACAGTGAACCAGCGCGGGCGATTCGTGATTTGCATCAGCCCGTGGTTGTGGCAAAACCGAATCATGGTGCTGATGGGAAAGCGCAACATTTGGTCGGTCGGGCAAGACCAAATGCAGCCAATCATCGGTAGGAAGTACCAGTCGCGAAACTCGGCGCTGAAGCGGTGCTGCGCAAGGAAGTCGCTGATCGGTTGTTGCAGTCTTTCTTCCTGGTTTTGCAAGGCCAAGGCGGTGCAAACTTTGTTGAAGCGCAGCATGTCTTTCAGCATGCGCCAAAAGCCAGGCTTCACCAGGTTGCTGCGTTGCGCGAACACAGTGTTCAGGTCGCAGCCGCTCCACTCCATGCGAATGTCAGGCACCTGGACTGAGAAGGACATTTCAGACGCTGCCGTCTCGACTTGGAGCTCACCGAAGAGGCGAATCAACTCGGGATAGGTGCGTTCGTTGAACACCAAAAAGCCGGTGTCCACGCCGTGGGTCAGGACAGTGGCTTTGCCGTTGAGGGTGGTCTTTACCGTCACGTCGACCGTGTGAGTGTGACCGCCGAAGTAGTCGCCGGCTTCGAACAGACTGACGTGTGCGGACGATGCCAACCCATGCGCCACTGACAAGCCCGAAATGCCCGAACCAATGACGGCAACGCGACGCATCAATGCGCCCCTCGGGCTTCCGCGCGTGACGTCGAATACAAGCGTGTTGCGCAGCGCCTTGCGTCGAACAAGGCAGGAAGGGAGGAGTCAAACCGCCACGAGACTTTCGCCGAGTCGTTTAAAAAACGACTGGGCGAGCTGCACAACACAAAACCGTTGATCTCGCAAGTTCCTGTAATGAGGAACCCGACTCCAGTAGCCGAACCTGGCACCGCTTGGGAGCTGCGCGAAGGTGACTGAGCCGGTATCGTGATTCGGAGCATATTGCTTGAGTTCCGCAAAAGTTGGAGTGGTTTCGAACCCGCCAATCGAAACAGACTATAGCGTATATATTGTGACTGAGCAGTTTTATTTGGCGTCCAACAGCAGCTCCAACTGCTTGATGAAGGCGGCGGAGGTCGGCTCAACGCCGCTGGCAAAGCTGAGCGCAGTCAGGCCATTGCGGGCAATCACATACTTGTGGAAGTTCCATTGGGGCGACGCACCGGTCAATTTTTTCAGATCAGCATAGAGCGGGCTCAGCCGTGCGCCCGACGAAGCCGCGACGTAGGTTTTGCTGAACATCGGAAACTTGACGCCGAAGGTGCTCTCGCAGAAAGCCGCAATGTCTTTGTTGCTTCCTGGTTCCTGGCCCCCAAAGTCGTTCGACGGGAACCCCAACACCACCAAGCCCCGGTCGCGGTAGCGCGTGTGCAGATCTTCCAAACCCTTGTACTGCGACGTGAAGCCGCAAAAGCTGGCCGTGTTGACCACCACCACGACCTTGCCCGCGTACTGACACAGGTTTTGCGGCTTTTCATCTTGCAGTCGTATGACATCGCGTTGAAGCAGCGCGGGGCAATTGGTGGCAGTGTTGGCGGCAGTGTTAGCGGCCGTGTTGCCTGAAGTGGACGCCGAGGTCGACAACGGCGCAGCGGGTGTCGCAGCCCCCACTGAAGCACAGGAAACCGCAAGTCCGATTGCCAGCAAGCTAGCGCCAATCTCATTTTTTCCGCACAATCCAAGTCCGATGTCCATAAGATGTCCTGGTCAAAACCGATCAATGGTAGAAGTTTTCTGTAATGCGATGAAAGACTGAATGCATTCCCCTGCGAATGTCTCCTGCTCATGAGACCCCTCACTTTATCTATCTCGGCCGTTGAGCGCGACACCGGTTTGAGCAAAGACACACTTCGCGTTTGGGAGCGCCGCTACGGCTTCCCTACGCCCGAGCGTGATGCCATCGGAGAGCGCGCCTACTCTTTAGAACAAGTCGAAAAATTGCGCATCGTCAAGCGTTTGATGGACGGCGGCCACCGTCCCGGACGTGTTGTGCCGATGCGGGTGGAAGATTTGCAGCAGCTCAGCGACAACACTGTCGATGCTCCGCGGCAATCCCAAATCGCCACGGCCCCCGACTTGCGGGTGTTGATCGAACTGCTGCGCTCAAACCAGATTGACGCGTTGCGTCGCCACTTGCAGCAGCTCAGCATGGGCCTGGGTTTGCAGCGGTTTTTATGCGATGTCGTCACTCCGTTCAATACGTTGGTGGGCGACAGTTGGATGCGCGGGCAACTGGAGGTTCACGAGGAGCATGCTTATAGCGAGGTGCTGCAAATCGTGCTGCGTGGTGCTTTGGCCAACCTGCCACAAGGCGTGGCGCTGGACCGCCCGCGCGTTTTGCTTACCACCTTCCCGAACGAACCGCATTCCTTGGGCCTGCTGATGGCGGAAACCTTGTTTGCCCTCGACGGTGCCAAGTGCTTGTCTTTGGGTGCTCAAACCCCGCTGTGGAACATGGTGATGGCCGCTTCGGCCTACCAATCCGACATCCTGGCCTTGGCTTTTACAGGATGCTTAAACCCAAACCAGGTGGTGGACGGGTTGAGCGAACTCCGCGCCAAACTGCCCGTGAAGGTGGAGATTTGGGTTGGCGGTTCGTCGCCAGTTCTGCACCGTCGCCCGGTGCCGGGCGTGATTGCACTGGGTGCCTTGTCCGACATCAGCTTCCAGGTGGACCGATGGCGGCACGGAGCTCGCGATTGACGTCAACAGTGCCTGGCTTCAAAGGCAACAAAGCCTCGCTCCCGAGCAAACCCTGCATTCAGTGCGGTCGTGCGATGACGTGGCGCAAGGCTTGGGCCAAAAATTGGGCAGAAGTGAAGTACTGCTCTGAGCGTTGCCGCGCTGCGCCCCGAAACACGAAATCGACTTGATGGCCAAAAATCACACTCCGACTCAATCCAGCGTCCCAGACCTTCGGCGTTTGGTGCTGGTGCTGGGCGACCAGCTTGATCTGAACAGCGGTTGCCTGTTCGGCCCCGGCAGCGGCTTCGACCCCACCTTGGACGCGGTGCTGATGATTGAGGCACCCGGTGAGGCAGAGCAGGTCTGGAGCCACAAAGCGCGCATCGCGTTGTTCCTGTCGGCGATGCGACATTTCGGCAATGCGTTGCTTGAACGCGGTGTTAGTGTTCACTACATCCGCCTGGAAGACAGCGCTGAGCTTGGACTCGTGAACAGGCTTGCAACGCAGCTGAGCGCCTTGCAACCTCAATCGCTGTGGCTCGTCGAACCGGGCGCATGGCGTTTGCAGCAAGACATTTCTGCCGTCGCGGCCAGTGCCAAAGTGGCTCTGCGCCTGCTCGACGACACCCACTTCATGAGCTCGCGCGCCGACTTCGCGCGCTGGGCGTCCAAGTACGGCAGCAGCCTTCGGATGGAGTTTTTCTACCGCGAGATGCGCCGCAAACACGCGGTTTTGCTCGATGCAAAAGCCGCCAAATCGGGTGAACCCGAGGGCGGCCAATGGAATTTCGATGCCGAAAACCGCAAGGGCTATCCGAAAGGCGGCCCCGGCTTGATCCCGCCACATGAACAGTTTGAGCCCGACGCGATCACGCAGGAGGTGTTGGCCGAGGTTGAGCGCTTGTTCCCGCAACACCCCGGTTCGCTCAAATCATTCCGCTGGCCGGTCACGCGCGAACAGGCGTTGCTGGTGCTGGACGGCTTCGTCAACGCCCGCTTGGTGAACTTCGGGGACTACCAAGACGCCATGTGGGAAGGCACGCCGTTTGGCTGGCATTCGATGCTGTCCACCAGCTTGAACTTGCACCTGTTGAACCCGCGCGAGGTGATTGCTGCGGCCGAGGCGGCCTACCGTGTCGGCAAAGCACCTATTGCGGCGGCGGAAGGCTTCATTCGCCAGGTGCTGGGTTGGCGCGAATTCATCCGCGGTGTGTACTGGCTGGAAATGCCCGGCATGGCCGAGGCCAACCACTTCAACCATCAGCGGCCTTTGCCTAAGTGGTTTTGGACCGGCCAAACCCACATGGCCTGCGCTCGCGATGCCGTCAAGCAAACCCTGGAGCACGGTTATGCGCACCACATCCAACGCTTGATGGTGACTGGCTTGTTCGGGCTGCTGGCTGAAATCAAACCCAGCGAAGTCAGTGACTGGTATTTGGCGGTTTACGTCGATGCGGTGGAATGGGTCGAGCTGCCCAACGTCATGGGCATGGCGCTGTACGCTGACGGCGGACGCTTCACTAGCAAACCTTATGTGGCGTCGGGTGCCTACATCCAACGCATGAGCAACCACTGCGGCGGCTGCCGATACGCGCCTGACGCGAAAACCGCGCAAAGCAAAAGCAAGCCGCTGTGCCCGTACACCACGCTGTACTGGAACTTCCTCGACAAGCACGAAGCAGCGCTGGCCGCCAACCCGCGCACTGGTTTGATGGCCAAAAACATCACCCGCATGACGCCCGAGCAACGCCAACGCATCCGTGACGACGCGCAGCGCGTATTGGAAACACTGGACGATCTTTGACGCATCACGGACATGCCAGATGCGCATAGCCCTGCCGCATCAGCTGTCACAAGCCCAGGTCTAGAATAAATTTGCAATTGAAAGGCACTCACCATGCTTTACCCCGAACTCTTCAAACAGTTGGAAGCCGTGCGCTGGAGCATGGACAAAGACATCCCGTGGGACCGTTTTGACGCCAGCTTGCTTACCGATGAGCAAGCGCTGACGATCAAGATGAACGCCATCACTGAGTGGGCGGCGTTGCCTGCGACCGAGATGTTTCTGCGCGACAACCGCGACGACAGTGACTTTAGTGCCTTCATGAGCGTGTGGTTCTTCGAAGAACAAAAACATTCGCTGGTGTTGATGGAATACCTGCGCCGCTTCAAGCCTGAGCTGGTGCCCACCGAAGAAGAGCTTCACGCCGTGCGGTTTGAGTTTGACCCGGCCCCGGCGCTGGAAACTTTGATGATGCATTTTTGCGGCGAAATCCGCCTCAACCACTGGTACCGCCGAGCGGCCGAGTGGCACAGCGAACCCGTCATTCAAGCCATCTACGAAACCCTGGCCCGCGACGAAGCGCGCCATGGCGGCGCTTACTTGCGCTATATGAAACGCGCCTTGCAAAAGTTTGGTGATGAAGCGCGCGCCGCCTTTGCGAAAGTGGGCGTGCTGATGGCCAGTGCGCGGCGCACGGCGCAGGCCTTGCACCCGACCAATTTGCATGTGAACGCCAGCCTGTTCCCGCGCGACACCATCCAAAGCCGCCTGCCCGACCCGGCGTGGCTAGAGCACTGGCTGGACAAGCAAATTCAGTTCGACGCGGTGTGGGAAACCAAGGTGGTGGAGCGCATTCTGCACAACATGAGTTTGCTGATGGAGCGCAGCTTTGCCAGCGTGCAAGAGCTGAACCGCTTTCGCAAAGAGGTCAGCAGTTTGGTGGCGAATTCAGTCGCGAATTCAGTGGCAACTTCGGTGGCAAACAAGGCAACGCCAGCATCAGTGGCCTGAGGCCTGAGGCCTGGGGCCTGGGGCCTGGGGGAGTCAGTCTGCCCCTAGCTCGTCGCTCGACGCCACCCGCGAAATCAACGGTGCCTCGGCTGCGGCTTCTCGCCATACTTTTTTTGGCAGAAAGCTTCGCAACTGCTCGACGGCTTTGTCGATCAATGCGGGGTGCAATTCATGGCCGATGCCGGGCAACACATCGGCCGTCACGTCGCCACCCAGGGCCAGCAAGCGCCGGGCTGAATCGACAGCGGGGCCATGGGGCTG
This sequence comes from Burkholderiales bacterium, assembly GCA_031427655.1. Classification (GTDB taxonomy): domain Bacteria; phylum Pseudomonadota; class Gammaproteobacteria; order Burkholderiales; family Burkholderiaceae_C; genus JANYJJ01. Next base: position 700 of record JANPNT010000753.1, on the reverse strand, counting down.
CACGACATCGTTCAGGCCGTGGAAGAAGTGATGCGTGGTGTCTTCAGGCGCATTCACAGGCGCGAAGACGTGTCGACTTGAAAACGCCAACACACGACCGGCCAAGTCGCGCTCGGCTTGCACGGCCTCCAGCGCCATGGTGGCACCTTGTGCAAAACCAAATAAAGCGGTGCGTTCCCAGTCGATGCCGAAACGGCCTTGCAGTTCGCGCACCATGGCGATAAAACCCGGCAAGGCTGGCGTCGCCGCACTGACATCATTGGCGGCAAACCAAAACCGAGCCTCCGGCTGCGTCGCTGACCTCAGCGGCGCATCAATGCACAGCACCGCGCTCTGCGGATACTCCAGGCCCAGGCGCTGGGCCAAGTCGGTCATGCTGCGTGCCTCGCTGCCAGCACCATGAAACAGCAAGAAAAGCAGTTCGGGAGCACCCGAAGCGGGCAAGCGGGCGAGGGTTGAAATGTCCATCACGGTATTTTCCACCGCGTTTCCACTGCGCCACAAAAAACGGCACCCGAAGGTGCCGTTTTGATCAGGAAAAAGCCAATCAGAAGCGCATGCGAATGCCAGCCGCCAGCGTGGTGCCTGACGTCAGACCGGTGAATTTGTCGTTCACGTACACCCCGTAAATGTCAGTGTTTTTAGACAGGTTGTAGTCGTAGCCCAAGCTCAGCGTTTTGTTGGTCACATCGCTGCTGCC
>JANPNT010000752.1:0-8212 GCA_031427655.1 Burkholderiales bacterium | reverse complement strand
GTGTAGTACGAAATGTATTAGCTTCTTGCTAAGTGCTTGATTTATATGGTATTTTTGGAGGCGCGACCCGGAGTCGAACCGGGCTAGACGGATTTGCAATCCGTTGCATAACCGATTTGCTATCGCGCCCTGCTTATTTATTGAATAGACATCTTAAAGGGTGACAAAAAAAGGAAGCCGAAGCTTCCCTTTTTCTATTCCTAGTGCATATAAATTTGGAGCGGGAGAAGAGGCTCGAACTCTCGACCTCAACCTTGGCAAGGTTGCGCTCTACCAACTGAGCTACTCCCGCGTATTTTTTTTATCTTCTTTCGAAGTTTTGGGTTTCGTAATAGCCCTGATTATAGACAGAAAATCAACCCTGTGAAACTCACACGCCCGATTCAATGCGCGGTTGTCGCACCAGCCACAGGCGAAACCACCTCGGGCTTGATTTCAATCTTCACAGCCTCTTCGTCAGGCAAGGGCTCTGGCATGCGCTCCAAAGCCAACTCCAAGACGCGATCTATCCACTTGACAGGGATGATCTCCAGGTGGTTTTTGACGTTTTCCGGAATGTCTTGCAGGTCCTTGGCGTTTTCTTCAGGAATCAACACGATCTTGATTCCGCCGCGGTGCGCCGCCAACAGCTTTTCCTTCAAACCGCCGATGCCGGTGACCTCACCGCGCAGAGTGATTTCGCCTGTCATGGCCACGTCGGCACGCACTGGAATACCTGTCATGGCCGACACGAACGCGGTGGTCATCGCTGCACCTGCGCTTGGTCCGTCTTTGGGTGTCGCACCGTCGGGAACGTGAATGTGAATGTCGCGCTTCTCGAACAGCTCGTCTTTGATACCCAAGCGACGAGCTCGGCTGCGCACCACCGAACGTGCGGCTTCCACCGATTCCTTCATCACGTCGCCGAGTGAACCAGTGCGAATGATGACGCCTTTGCCCGGCATCATGGCCGACTCGATGGTGAGCAAGTCGCCGCCCACTTCGGTCCATGCCAAGCCCACCACCTGGCCCACCTGGTTGGCTTTTTCGGCTTGGCCGTAGCTGTACTTGCGCACACCCAAAAAGTCGTTCAAATTGTCTTCGGTCACCACCACCTTGCTGGTGTACTGCTTGAGCTGGACACCCTTGACCACCTTGCGACAAATCTTGGAGATTTCGCGCTCTAACGAACGCACACCGGCTTCACGGGTGTAATACCGAATGATGCCGCGCAGCGCCGACTCGGTCACGTCCATTTCGGCCTCTAATACGCCATTGTTTTTGGCTTGCTTGGGCAACAAATAGCGCGTGGAAATGTTCAGCTTTTCATCTTCGGTGTAGCCCGCCAGACGAATCACTTCCATACGGTCTAGCAAGGCCGGCGGAATGTTCATCGAGTTCGACGTGGCAATAAACATGGTGTCGCTCAGGTCGAAATCGACCTCGACGTAATGATCGCTGAAGGTGTGGTTTTGCTCAGGGTCAAGCACCTCCAGCAAAGCGCTCGAAGGGTCGCCACGGAAGTCCGTGCCGAGCTTGTCTATCTCGTCCAGCAAAAACAGTGGATTGCGCGTGCCGACCTTAGTCAGGCTCTGCAACACCTTGCCGGGCATGGAACCAATGTAGGTGCGGCGGTGGCCACGAATCTCGGCTTCGTCGCGCACGCCGCCGAGCGCCATGCGCACGAACTTGCGCCCGGTGGCGCGTGCCACGCTTTGGCCTAGCGAGGTTTTTCCCACGCCCGGAGGCCCAACCAAACATAAGATGGGCGACTTGACCTTTTCCACCCGCTGCTGAACCGCAAGATATTCGAGGATGCGGTCTTTGACTTTGTCCAAGCCGTAGTGGTCCTCGTTAAGCACCGCTTCGGCGTTGGTGAGGTCGTGTTTGATTTTGGTTTTCTTGGCCCAAGGCAAGTTCACCAAAGTGTCGATGTAGTTGCGCACCACCGTGGCTTCCGCCGACATGGGCGACATGAGCTTGAGTTTTTTGAACTCGGCGTCAACTTTTTTACGCGCCTCTTTCGGCATCTTCGCAGCGATGATTTTCTTGTTCAGCTCATCTAGGTCAGCACCCTCTTCGCCGTCGCCGAGTTCTTTTTGGATGGCTTTTACTTGCTCGTTCAAGTAGTACTCGCGCTGGCTCTTTTCCATCTGGCGCTTGACGCGACCACGGATGCGCTTTTCAACTTGAAGGATGTCTACCTCGTGCTCCAACTGCTCCAGCAGCTTTTCCAAGCGCTTGTCAACGGCAAACAAATCGAGCACCGATTGCTTGTTTTCCAGCTTCAGCGGCAAGTGCGCAGCAATGGTGTCGGCCAGACGGCCCGCATCGTCGATACCGGCAATGGAGGTGAGAATTTCGGGCGGAATTTTTTTGTTGAGCTTGACGTACTGGTCAAACTGCTGGGTGACCGCACGGCGCAGCGCTTCGATCTCGGGCTTGCCTTCGCTCTCCGGCACCACCGGCGTCACATCAGCAACAAAGTAGTCGCCGTTGTCGCTCACGCCGTGGGTGTGGGCGCGTTGTATGCCTTCAACCAGCACCTTGACGGTGCCGTCGGGAAGCTTGAGCATTTGCAGGATGGTGGACACGCAGCCGACATCGAACATGTCGTCAGGTTTGGGCTCGTCTTTGCCTGCAGCTTTCTGTGCCACCAGCATGATTTGACGGCCTGCTTCCATCGCCGCTTCCAGCGCTTTGATGGACTTGGGTCGGCCCACAAACAGCGGGATGACCATGTGCGGGAATACCACCACATCGCGCAAAGGCAGCAGCGGCAGGTTAATTTTCTCAGCAGGTAAAACGGGGTGACCGGACATTGCGAATCCTCTCTTTCTCAAACCCATCTCGGGCCTGAGCCTTCATTTGCAAGGCGCTGCGGAACAACTCTTCGGCGCGAGAGCGAAAACATCCAACTCAAGCGCTGGCTTTTTGCTCGCGGTAAACGAGCAAAGGTTTGGTTTCGTCATCGATGGTGTGTTCATCTAACACCACCTTGGCCACGCCGACCATGGTGGGCAACTCGAACATGGTGTCGAGCAGCGCCAGTTCCATGATGGAGCGCAAGCCGCGCGCACCGGTTTTGCGCGCCAAGGCTTTGCGGGAGATTGCGGCCAACGCAGACGGGCGCAACTCCAACTCGACGCCGTCCATGGCAAACAACTTTTGGTATTGCTTCAGCAGTGCGTTTTTCGGCTCGGTCAGGATTTGCACCAATGCGTCTTCGGTCAATTCGCCCAAGGTGGCGACCACCGGCAAACGACCCACCAACTCGGGAATCAAACCGAACTTGATCAAGTCTTCGGGCTCGACTTCACGGAATACTTCGCTGAGTTTTTTCTCAGACTTGGTTTTCACGTTGGCGCTGAAGCCAATGCCCGACTTTTCAGATCGGTTGCGAATGACTTTTTCCAAACCATCAAACGCGCCGCCGCAAATGAACAAGATGTTGGTGGTGTCGATCTGCAAGAAATCTTGGTACGGGTGCTTGCGGCCTCCTTGCGGTGGCACCGAGGCCATCGTGCCTTCCACCAGCTTGAGCAAGGCTTGCTGCACGCCTTCGCCCGAGACGTCGCGGGTGATGGAGGGGTTGTCGGCCTTGCGCGAAATTTTATCGATCTCATCGATATAGACAATGCCGCGCTGCGCCCGCTCAACTTCGTAATTGCAATTTTGAAGCAGTTTTTGAATGATGTTTTCAACGTCTTCGCCCACGTAACCCGCCTCGGTGAGGGTGGTGGCATCGGCAATCACGAAGGGCACATTCAGCAACCGCGCCAAAGTTTGTGCGAGCAATGTCTTGCCGGAACCCGTGGGGCCGATCAGCAATATGTTGCTCTTAGACAGCTCAATGCCGTCCTTGTTGGTGCTCATGTGCTTGAGCCGCTTGTAGTGGTTGTAGACCGCCACGGACAACACGCGCTTGGCGGGCTCCTGACCGATCACATATTGGTCAAGGCTAGCTTTTATTTCACTTGGGAACGGCAGCTCCGACTTGGCAGCTTTGGGATCGGCTTCGGCGCTGGGAACTTCATCGCGAATGATGTCGTTGCACAGTTCTATGCATTCATCACAGATGAAAACAGACGGACCTGCAATGAGTTTTTTGACCTCGTGCTGACTCTTGCCGCAAAAGGAGCAATACAAAACTTTCTCGCTGGAAGAACCTTTTTTTTCGGCCATGGGGCTGTCTTTAGTTCAATGTGTGTGGGAACAAGCTTTGCAAAGAAATCATAGGTCAAAGGCGGCTGTTAGCGTCGCGTCAAGAAGGGCCCTGATGACCTGCTAATTGAGAGCGCTGCTCCAGCAGTTGATCAGCGCTTTACCAACACCTGATCAACCAAACCGTAGTCTTTGGCTTCATTGGCCGACATGAAGAAGTCTCGCTCGGAGTCCAGGCGAATCTTTTCAAGAGTTTGGCCAGTGCGTTCAGCCAAGATCATGTTCAGGCTTTCGCGCAGCTTCAAAATCTCGCGCGCTTGAATTTCGATGTCGCTGGCTTGGCCCTGTGCGCCGCCCGAAGGCTGGTGAATCATCACGCGTGAATTGGGCAGCGCCAAGCGCTTGCCCTTGGCACCGGCGGCCAACAAAAACGCGCCCATGCTGGCAGCAATGCCCATGCACATCGTGGACACATCGGGCTTGATGAATTGCATGGTGTCGAAAATCGACATGCCAGCACTGACCGATCCGCCGGGTGAGTTGATGTAGAAGTGAATGTCTTTGTCGGCGTTTTCACTTTCCAAAAACAGCAACTGCGCCACCACCACGTTGGCAGTTTGATCGTTCACCGGGCCGACCAAAAAGATGATGCGTTCGCGCAGCAAGCGCGAGTAAATGTCATAGGCGCGTTCGCCGCGGCCTGACTGCTCGATGACCATGGGCACCATGCCCAATGCTTGCGTTTCCAGTGCGTTCATAAGTGTCCCTGATGAGTCTGAGATTGAATTTGGGTTGAATTATGTGGCTGCAAGTCGGCGGACGTAGAAATGACAAAGGCACCGCCCCACTGGAGCGATGCCTTTAGCCGAGTTGACCTGAGACTCAAGCGGCCATCAGTTCGTCGAATGGCAAGGCTTTGTCCACCACCTTGGCCTTGCTCAGCACAAAGTTGGCCACGTTGTTCTCCACCACCACGGCTTCCACTTCGGCCATGCGTTGGCGGTCGCCCAAGTACCAGCGCACCACTTCCGACGGCTTTTCGTAGCTCTGCGCCATTTCTTCAATGTGCGCTTGCAACTGGTCGGGCTTGGCTTGCAGGTTGTTGGAACGAACCAGCTCGCCCACCACCAGGCCCAAACGCACACGGCGCTCGGCTTGGGGCTGAAAAATTTCGTTCGGGATCGGAGCGGTCTCGGCGTCTTTGATGCCGCGTTTTTTCAGGTCGGCGCGAGCACCTTCGACCATGCGCTCGATCTCGCCGTTGACCAGCGAATTGGGCACGTCGAGTTCAGCCACCTTGATCAGCGCGTCCATCACCGACGCTTTGTTGCGCGCCAGCACGCGGAACTTCACTTCGCGCTCCAGGTTGCGCTTCACGTCAGCGCGCAGGCCTTCAACCGTGCCTTCTTTGATGCCGAGCGACTTGGCAAACGCCTCGTTTACTTCGGGCAGGTTTTGCAATTCGATCTTCTTTACGGTGACCAAGAAGTCGGCTTCTTTGCCGGCCACGTCTTTGCCTTGATAGTCGTCAGGGAATTGCAGCGGGAATGTTTTGGAGTCGCCAGCCTTCATGCCACGCACGGCTTTGTCAAAGGTTTCCAACATCTGACCTTCGCCGATGATGAATTGGAAGGCGTCTGCCTTGCCACCGTCGAAAGACACGCCGTCGATCGTGCCTTCGAAGTCGATGGTGACGCGGTCCTCAGCTTCGGCACCGCCCGCTGCGGGGCGCTGCGCAAAGGTGCGGCGCTGCTTGCGCAGGATGTCGACGGTTTTGTCGATGGCAGCGTCAGTGACTTCGGTGGACACGCGCTCCACTTCGGCCGCACCAATGTCACCCATCTTGATGTCGGGGTACACCTCGAAGGTGGCGTCAAACGACACGTGTCCCGCTTCGGGCGTACCCTCTTTTTCGGCGATCCGCGGCGCACCGGCGACCCGGAGGTTGGCTTCTTTCACCGCCGACGAAAACACCTCGCCGACTTTGTCGTTCATCACCTCGTAATGCACCGAGTAACCGTAGCGCTGGGCGACCACGCTCATCGGCACTTTGCCGGGGCGAAAGCCATCGGCCTTGACAGTGCGCGACAACTTCTTCAGGCGGGTTTCCACCTCGGAATTGATGGTGGCGGCAGCGAGCGTCAAGGTGATGCGGCGCTCCAACTTTTCTAGGGTTTCAACAGTCACGGCCATGATCGAAAGACTCTCTTGTTTGTTTGCTGATTTCGAAATTCCAAACCTTTTGGAATCCAGTTTCTTGGCCCCAAATTACAGGGCTGGTGCGCGGGGCGGGACTCGAACCCGCACACCATTGCTGGCGTCAGGACCTAAACCTGGTGCGTCTACCAATTTCGCCACCCGCGCGTAGGTTCGAGACAGCGCGGCCCCTGTGTGGGCCACGAACACGCCGTCCGGAAAACCTCCTAGTTTAGCTGGCGCTCAGACGCACTTCATCGGCAGGCGGTTTGACGCGGAACCACGCCGCATACATCGCCGGCAAAGACAACAAAGTCAGCACCGTGGCCACCACCAAACCGCCCATGATCGCCACCGCCATCGGCCCCCAAAACACACTGCGTGACAGCGGAATCATGGCCAGCACTGCAGCGGCGGCCGTCAAGATGATGGGGCGGCAACGGCGTACTGCAGCTTCGACCACTGCTGTCCAGGTGGGCACGCCGCGTTCGCGGTCTTGCTCAATTTGGTCGATCAAGATCACCGAGTTGCGCATGATCATGCCCATCAGCGCAATCACGCCCAGCAGCGCCACAAAGCCAAACGGCCGGTTCAGTATCAAGAGTGCAGCCGCCACACCCGCAATGCCCATGGGCGCGGTGAGAAACACCAACGCCGCGCGACTGAAGCTTTGGAGTTGCAGCATCAACAAGGTAAACATGATGAACAACATCAGGGGCGCGCCAGCGGCGATCGAGCCCGTGCCCTTGCTGCTCTCCTCCACTGCACCGGCCACGTCAATCCGATAGCCCGGCGGCAGCTTGGCGCGCAGCGGCTCGAACAGCGGGTTGAGCTGGGCGGTGACGGTGGCCCCTTGCAGGCCATCCACGATGTCGCCCTGCACGGTCGCGGCATAGTCGCGGCCCTCGCGCCACAGCACGCCCGGTTCCCACACAAACTCCGACGTCGCAAGCTGGCTGATGGGAATGCTGCGACCGATGGTGGACGGCACATAGGCGTTGCCCAAATCGGTGATGGCGTTGCGCTCGGACAACGGCTGGCGCAGCACGATGTCGATCAAGCGGTCGCCGTCGCGGTACTGGCCGATCGTCGTGCCGCTGTTCAAGGTACGCGCCGCTTGTGCGATGGCTTGGCTCGACACGCCGAGCGCCCGTGCCTTTTCCTGGTCGATCTTCAAGCGCAGCACCTTGACCGACTCATTCCAGTTGTCGTTCACGCCGCGCAAATTGGCGTTGCTGCGCATGATGACTTTCACCTCGTCGGCATAGCCGCGCACCTTGGCCGGGTCTTGCCCCACCACGCGGAATTGCACCGGGTAAGGCACGGGCGGGCCGTTCGGAAGCAGCTTGGCGCGGCCGCGCACTTCCGGAAACTCGGTGGCCAACAAGTCAGGCAGCAGCTTGCGCAAGCGTTCGCGAGCCGCCAGGTCCTTCGGCAACACCACCAACTGACTCACGTTGGTTTGCTGAAAAATCTGGTCTACGGTCAACACAAAGCGCGGGAAGCCGCTGCCCACCCAGGTGGTCACGCGGTCCACGCCTTCGAGCTTCATCACACGCGCTTCCACGCGCTTGGTCACAGCCTCATTGGCGGCGTATGACGTGCCTTCGGGGTACCAAAGGTCGACCATCACTTCGGGGCGACTGGAGTCGGGGAAGAACTGGTTTTGCACTTTGCCCATGCCCACAATGCCCAGGGCCAAGACGCCCAAGGTGGCGGCAATGGTGATCCAGCGGTGCGTCACGCACCAGTTCACCGTGCCGCGAACGGCTGCGTAAAACGGCGTGTCGAACAGCTCGTGAGGTTGAGCAGTTTTCCCGTCAGCACTGGAATCCAGCTTGTGCTCTTTCAAAAACACCGTGCCGAGGTAAGG
>JANPNT010000751.1:0-9533 GCA_031427655.1 Burkholderiales bacterium | reverse complement strand
GGCCGCACCAATTGGCGGGGCTGGTAAGGAAGCGTTGGAGTTTGTCGATCATGGGAACCACCACTGATTTGCGGGGGACTTCGATACCTCAGCCCGAACGGGGGTGGTGGCGTGCCAAGTTCTTGCTCCACCGCCCATCATTGATACGCCCGAATATCTTTGAACACCGCATACAGCGGCGTCTTGCGCGCATCAAACACGCGCCCTCCGGTGATGCTGACCAGCTGCTTCAAGTCGGCTTCTTTGGCCTCGCCAAACAGCACCATGAACACCGGCACGGCGCGCACGTCTTCGGGCATCAGGGCATACGCAGCTTTAAAGGATTCCAAACCGCGGCCTTCGGTGTTTTCACCGTCGGTGAAGGCCACCACTGAGTACTGGTAGTTGGGCGACTTTTTGCGCTGCTCCAGGCTGTGTTGCAACGCGGCCAGCACGCTGTCGTACAGCGCGGTGCCGCCGGTCATGTTCAAGCCGTCCGCGTAGGCGCGCACGTCGGCCAGCACTTGTTGTTTGGCTTCGGAATCTTCCTGCAGTTGCACGCCTTTGGCGGCTGTGCGACCGGCCGGAATCTCGAAGGCGGTGATCTCGCCGGGGCGGCTGGCGAACGGCAGCATCCAGACGCGTTCGCGGTTCGTGAGCTTGGCCAAGCGACCGGTCAAAGACGCGTCGCCGCCAGCGATGTAGTGCATGGCCTCGACCAATTGCGTGCGCCGCGCACCGGCCATGCTGCCGCTGGTGTCCAGCACAAAAGTGCTGGCAATGGGGCGGCGAAATTCGTTGAGGTAAGCGTCGATCAGACCGTCGGCCAACTCGCGGCTGGGCGAGAAAGGCAGTTCGACGCGCATCTCGCCTTGGGGAAACAAGTTGACCAACGTGGCGGCAACGTCGCGGTTGATGGGACGGCGCAGGGTTTGTTGTGCAAGCCAAGTTTGTGCGGGCGCACTTTTCAGATACGCCACCACTTTTTGGTAGTCGTCGCGGCGCGCATCGTTCAGCAACATCAGCGGATAGTCGGCAGTGGACACGCCTTCATGCGGGTACACCAGCGTGAGCTTTTCGCGCAGCTTGCCGCTGCTGTTCAAGCTGAGCAACCAGCTTTCGTAGTTGATGAATGCGTTCAGCTGATTGGCTTGGTTGCCCTGCTGTTCAATGAACTTTTCCGACAAGTAAGTGGAGTTGTCGCCGGGCAATTTGTAGCCCTTCAAAAAGTTGGCGATGGCGGTGCGGTCTACGTCGGCCGCCGTCAGCGCTTCGGCCTTGTTGCTGGCCGCAGCCACCACGCCCATCAACGCCATGAAGCCCTGGTTGGAGGTGGCGGGGTTGGACAGCGCATAGCGCAACTTGCCGCTGCGTGAGGCTTCGGTCAGCGTTTTCCAAGTAACGGTCGCGGCCACGGCCGGGTCGTTCCAACCCAGGGCGCGGGCGGCCGATTCATTCACGCCCACGGCAATCGGCGACAGCATGATTTTTTCCTGCAGCTTGACGCGGCTTTGGCCCTGCGGGTCGCTGAGCAAATACTTGGCGTTGGCAAACCACGCGGCATGCGCATCGGTTTTGCCAGTCAACACGGCTTCGGTGCTTTCCATGGTGCCGCCGAAGCTGAACTTGAGCTTCACGCCGGTGGCTTTTTCGACCATGGATTCCAGTGCTTGGGCATCACGCAGGTCGCTGGTGGCGAGCACTTTGAAAACCGGGGCTTCGGGTGCGGCAACAACAGGCGTCGGTGGGGCATCTGTCTTACCGCAAGCCAGCAGGCCGAACAGGACAAGCGAGGCCAGCAAAAACTTCAAAACCTTCGTCATTGCGTCAGCTCCTTGCTCACCGCGTCAATCATCTCCAACATGATCTCGAACGACGGCGGATCGACCACTTGCGTGAGCCGTTCTTCCACGGCCAAACCGGTGGGCTGCACGGCCTTCATGAACACGCCCGAGTCGGCAATGCGAAAGCCGTATTCCACTGCAATGCGTTGCAGTTCGGCGTTTGTTGCCAGCAGTTCGGCCAGTTTGCGGGCGCGCTCGGTCACCGCCACAAACACCACTTTGTTGACGATGGTGGGCTGCGGGTACATGAGCACCATGTCCTTGCCGACGCCAATGCCGACACCACCGGAAGCGTCTGCGCCAGCGCCTTTTTTGCTGAGGGCAAATTGCACCATTTGGTTTTCGTACAAAAAAGCCATCGGTGTTTTGCCAATGCCGATGGACACGTAGTCATCGAAGTTGCCGTTGACGTAGTTTTCCTGATAGCCCTGGCGTTTGAACAGCTCGGCCACTTTGGCCGACACCGCCTGCGCAGACGCGTGGTCGGTGACGATGTCGCCGTGGATGGCTTGGCTGGTGAGTGCCAAATACATGGCGGCCGAGTTGCTGCGGCGCACGTCGGTGGTGCTGACCAACACGCTGCGGCTCACGTCGTAGCCGGATGCACCTTGCAAATCTTTCCAGCGTTTTTTGGCCAGCATCAAGGACGTGAGCTTGGTCATGTCCACGCCGTAGATGCGTTCGCCCAGGGGTTTGGCCACACCGTTGGCGACCAAAATTTTGGCGATCGGTGTCCAGCTCGCAATCACCATGGGCGTGAAAAACGGCGACGACTGCGACGTGTTGATGTTGGCTTTGCGCGCGGCGTCGGTGATTTGATTGGCGGCCACCACGCCCGAAGGGAACAAGAAATCGGGCACTGATTTCCCGCCCGCGTCAGTGGCCGCCGCAGCAATCAATTTGCCCGCCATGTCGCGGCTGCCGACGCGCGTGGTTTGCACCGACAGGCGCTTGTCTGCCAGTATTTTTTGCACCCGCCCATCCGCAAAGTAGGGCTCTACATCGAGCGCAATCAAACCGGTGATGGCACCGGCGGCGGCCGCTTCTGCGTTTTCCGCCTTCTGCGCCACTTCGGCTTTTTGGCCACGCAACGCGAAGAACAAGGCACCGCCGAAGGCTGCGAGCAGCAGCAAGGTCAACGCGGTTTTAAGGCCTTTGGACATGGGCGATTTCCTATGGAGTGAAGCACGTTTGCACCGGCACGCGCAGGCGCAGCATCCATCAACTCAGAGGAAAACTATCCGCTGGTGCTGGTGGCCAGTGCCCGCCCGATGAGTATTTTTTGAACGTCGCTGGTGCCTTCGTAGATTTGGCAAACCCGCACATCGCGGTAAATGCGCTCCACCGGGAAGTCGCTCACATAGCCGTAGCCGCCGTGAATTTGAATGGCGGCGCTGCACACACTCTCTGCCATTTCGCTTGCATGAAGTTTGGCCATGGCGGCTTCTTTCAAGCACGGGCGGCCAGAATCTTTCAACGCCGCCGCGTGGTGCAGCAGTTGACGAGCCGCTTCAATTTGCGTGGCCATGTCGCCCAAGCGGAAGTGCACCGCCTGGTGTTCAAAAATCGGTTTGCCAAAGGCCACGCGGTCTTTGGCGTAACGCAGCGCGGCCTCGAACGCAGCGCGCGCCATGCCCACGCTTTGCGCCGCAATGCCAATGCGCCCGCCTTCCAAGCCCGACAGCGCAATCTTCAAGCCTTGGCCTTCTTCGCCCAACAAATTGGCGGCCGGGATGCGGCAGTTCTCAAACAAAATTTGCGCCGTGTCAGACGCGTGCTGGCCCATCTTGTCTTCCAAGCGCGCCACCGTGTAGCCGGGCGCATTGGTGGGCACGATGAAGGCGCTGATGCCTTTTTTGCCAGCGGCTTTGTCGGTCACGGCCATGACGATGGCCACGTCGCCGTTCTTGCCGCTGGTGATGAATTGCTTGACGCCGTTGATGAGGTAATCGCCGCCGACTTTGGTGGCGGTGGTCTTCAAACCGTCGGCTTGTGAGCCGGCATGCGGCTCGGTGAGGCAAAACGCGCCCAGCATGTCGCCGCGCGCCAAGGGCCGAAGCCATTGCTGCTTTTGTACCTCAGACGCCCACGCCATCAGGATGGAATTGACCGGGCAATTGGTGACGCTGACGACCGTGGACGTGGCACCGTCACCGGCCGCAATCTCTTCCAGGATGACGGCCAGCGCCAAGTAGTCCAACCCCGCGCCGTCGTAATCGGTGGGCACCGCAATGCCGTAGCAACCAAGCGCGGCCAAGCCTTTCAACTCAGCGGCCGGGAAGTGGTGGGTTTTGTCCCACTGCGCGGCTTGCGGGGCGATTCGGTCTTGCACATAAGCGCGAACCGCGTCTTGCACGGCGAGGTGGTCTTCACTGAGCAGCATGCGTAACTCCGATGCGGGGGCACATCACCACAACATCACCACAACATCACCACAAAATGACGCTGCCGTCGTGATTGAAAAATTGTCCGTTGTCGTTTGCGCGCAGACCGGCCAAGAGTTTGCGCATGTCCGCCACGCTGTGTTCGGGCGTGAGCTGAGCGTCCGCGCCGCCCATGTCGGTTTTCACCCAACCGGGGTGCAGGGCCACGCAAATGGCTTGGCCGCGCAGCACTAAAGAAGCGTCTTTCAATACCGAGTTCAACGCCGCTTTAGATGCACGGTATAGCCAACCTGCGGGCGATTCACGCTGGCCGATGGAACCCATTTTTGAAGAGAGCACTGCCAACTTGGCACCGGGCGCCAACACACCAACCAACTGCGGCAACACGCGCATGGCACCGAGCACATTGGTGTGCATGACGCCGTCAAATTCACCGGCCGTTGGCGCATCAAGACCACTGCTGCGCGGCCCATACGCACCAGCGTTGTAGACGACCACGTCAAACCCTTCGCCGTCGATCAGCCAAGCCAAACCAGAGGCGCTGGCCACCTGAGCAACGTCAAGCGAAACGGCTTTTGCGCCCAAGGCTTCCAAACGCGCCAACCCGTCGGCGTCGCGTGCGGTGGCGGTCACGGCCGCACCATCGCTTCGGTATTGACGGACAAACTCCAAACCCAAACCGCGCGAGGCGCCGATGATGAGAACCTTCATTGAGCAGCTTTCAACGCAACCTCGCTCACCAAAATTGAGCCGCGCGCGATGATCAAAGGTTTGCCCGCGCCAATGCGGGCCGCGCCGTCCAGTTGGGCCAACTGGCCGCCCAACTTGGCTTTCCACTCCAGGCTGGACACCTGCCACGTGAGCGTCACGTCTTGATCGGCAAACACCGGGCTCTTGAACGAGAAGTTCATGTTCAGGCACAACATTTGACGCGGCACGCCGTCGTGGGGGCGCGAAAAATAAGTGGCCAGCATGCCCATCATCACGGCCGACGTTTGCTGACCGCTGGCAATGATTTCGCCGAAGCGCGCGCGTTGCGCCACTTGGTTGTCCACATGCAGCGGGTTCTCATCAAACGTCATGCGTGCGAAGGTGGCAATCTCGTCGCGCGAGTAGCGCACGGTGCGGCTGAGCCGTTCGCCAACTTCAATCAAGTACCCACTCTCTGCGCCCGACATTCAGATCAACTCCAGCGACAAAGCCGTGGCCTCACCGCCGCCAATGCACAAAGCCGCAACGCCTTTTTTCAGGCCTCGTTTTTTCAACGCCCCAATCAAGGTGACCACAATGCGTGCACCACTGGCACCAATTGGGTGGCCCAAGGCACACGCCCCGCCGTGCACGTTGACGATCTCATGCGGCAATTTGAATTCGGTCATGGCGGCCAGAGTTACAGCGGCGAAGGCTTCGTTGACTTCCCACAGATCCACGTCTTTGGCCGTCCAGCCCGTTTTCTTCAGCACTTTTTCAATGGCACCCACCGGCGCGGTGGTGAACCAGTTCGGTGCCTGCGCATGCACTGCGTGAGCGTGAATGCGCGCGATGGGCGTGACGCCCATTTTTTGGGCGGTGCTTTCACGCATCAACACCAACGCCGCTGCGCCGTCGGAAATGCTGCTGGAGGTGGCGGCGGTGATGGAACCATCTTTTTTAAATGCAGGTTTCAGGCCAGCGATCTTGTCGAGCTTGGCTTTGAAGGGCTGCTCGTCCAACTTGATGACCACCTCGCCGCCTTTGCCTGCCACCTTGACCGGCGCGATTTCCCAATCAAAACTGCCGTCTTCGTTGGCGCGTTTGGCGCGCTCGGTGGAAGCAATGGCGAAGGCGTCCATCGCCTCGCGGGTGAATTTGTATTTGTCGACGCACTCTTCAGCGAACACACCCATGGCTTTGCCGCTACCCGGCTTGCCATCAACACCGGGAAGTTTCTCGTAGGCGTCTTCCAAGCCGTCCATTGCCATGTGATCAAACATCGCCGCTTGGCCGTACTTCACGCCCTTGCGCGCAAACATCAGGTGAGGCGCGTTGGTCATGCTCTCCATGCCGCCAGCCACCATCACATCGACGCTGTCGGCCTTCAGCATGTCGTGCCCAAACATCATGGCGCGCATGCCCGAGCCGCACATTTTGGACAGCGTCACCGCGCCAACCGACTGCGGCAAGCCCGCGCCGAGTGCGGCTTGGCGTGCAGGCGCTTGACCCTCACCGGCCATCAAGCAATTGCCCATCAACACTTCGTTGACGGCGTCACCCGGAATGCGCGCGCGCTGTACCGCGGCGGCAATCGCGGTAGCACCCAATTGCACTGCCGTGACAGACGAAAAGTCGCCCAGCAAACCGCCAATGGGCGTGCGTGCAGCGGAAACAATGACGATGGAATCAGACATAAAAACCTCTTTAAATTTGTGCGCCGACGCGCGAGGGAGCCGTCAGCCGAATGCAGAAGTTTGCCGGAAGCGCTTGACGGCATCGTAAGGAAACACATCATGAACATAACCAGCTTGTATGCGTTCTTTGTGACCTTGCCAGAAGCTGGCTTGCAGCAAGTCGGCATGGTGCTTCATGAAAACGGCCCGCACGCCCGGATTGCCTAACAAAAAGGGCTCAAAAGTTTCGGGGAACACATCTTTCGGCCCCACGCGATACCAAATTTCAGCGGACATTTCTTCTTCCTCATTGCGCGGCTCGGGCACTTTGCGGAAGTTGCAGTCGGTCAGATATTCGATTTCGTCGTAGTCGTAAAAAACCACCTTGCCGTGGCGTGTGACGCCAAAGTTTTTCCACAGCATGTCGCCCGGGAAAATGTTGGCCCGCACCAAGTCTTTGATGGCGTTGCCGTACTCCACCACCGCATGGCCCAGTTGCTCAGGCGTGGCCTCTTGCAAATAGATATTCAGCGGGATCATGCGCCGCTCAATGTAGACATGGCGTATGACCAACTCGTCGCCTTCTTCCTCGATCAGGCTGGGGCAAAAGTGCTTCAGCTCGGTCACCAATTCTTCGTTGAAACGCTCACGCGGAAACGCCACATTGCTGTACTCCAGCGTGTCGGCCATGCGGCCCACGCGGTCGTGCTGCTTGACCAACAAATACTTACTTTTGATCAGCTCGCGACTGGTTTCTTTTTGCGACGGATAAAAGTCCTTGATGACTTTGAACACATACGGAAAAGAAGGCAAGTCGAACACCAACATCACCATGCCCTTGATGCCCGGCGCAATGCGGAACTGGTCGGTCGAGTGGCGCAGGTGGGCCAAAAAATCGCGGTAAAAAAGGTTCTTGCCGTGCTTTTGCAAACCCAGGGTGTTGTAAATCTCGGTGCGCGGTTTGCGCGGCATCATCGAGCGCAAAAACTGCACATAGGCCGACGGAATTTCCATGTCAACCATGAAATAGGCGCGCGCAAAGCTGAACAGAATCAGCAGCTCGTCTTCGCCGAACAGCACGGTGTCGATGGTGAGTTGCTCGGCTTCGGTGTGCAACACCGGCAAGGCAAACGGCGTCTCTTTGAAACCGTTGATGATCTTCCCCACGATGTAAGCACCCTTGTTGCGAAAGAACAAAGACGACAGCACCTGGAATTGAAAGTTGGCGCGCATGCGAAAGCTGCCCAACTCGGACGACACCGCGGCGTGCACATCGTCAACGTCGCGGCCCAGGTTCTCGAACTCCCGCGTCAAACCAAAGTCCTGCACCAACTTGAACCATGTGTCGCGCATGCCTTCAGCATTGGGATCGCTTGTTGGGTAATAGGCGCGAAAGGTCGGCTTGGACGCAGGCTCGTCGTTTTCGATGTACTCGGTGCTGACCGCAGGCCGCACAAAAATGAAGTCGTTGTGGAAGTAGCTGCGGTGCAGAATTTTGGTCGTCACTGAATTGAAAAACGTCTCGGCCAATTCAGGTTGATGGTGGTTGGTGAGCAAGCCGATGTAGTGCAGCTTGACCTGCTGCCAGACGTTGTTCGACAGCTCGGCGGCTTGGTATTCGGTTTGCAGACGCTCGGCCGCTTCGTTCACACGCAGGTCGTAAAACTCGATGCGGTCGCGCTGCGCGCGTTGCTGGCCGTGCCAGTCGGCGGCTTCAAAGCGTGCCTTGGCTTCGCCGCTGGTTTCGCGGTACAGGCGGTAGTGACGGTTGAAGCCGTCAAGCATGGTTTGCGCGATGTCAAAGGCGCGCGAATCGGTGAGTTTTTGGGGAAATGTAGGCACAGCGTTCAGGGCCGGTTCAGGTCGTCAAAACGCCGATGCAAAGCGCGCAAGGCCAGGCCGTAAGCGGTGCTCAGCTCGGCGTCGCTGCGAACCGTCATTTTCAAATCCTCGATCAAGCCGTTGTGCAGGCCGTAGACCCAGCCGTGCACCACCACCGTTTGATCGCGCCCCCAGGCGTCTTGCACCACCGTGGTTTCACAGACATTGAGCGACTGTTCCAGCACGTTCAATTCAGCCATCGCGTTCAAGCGAGTGGCCTCGTCGGGCAGCGTGTCAAGGAACGCGATGTGTTTGTTGCGCACGTCTTGCACGTGGCGCAACCAGTTGTCGGCCAGGCCCACGCGCTTGTTCAACATGGCCGCTTTCACGCCACTGCAACCGTAGTGGCCGACCACAATGATGTGCTGCACCTTCAGTTGGTCGATCGCAAACTCGATGACGCTGAGGCAGTTCAGGTCGGAGTGAACCACCACATTGGCGACGTTGCGGTGCACAAACATTTCGCCGGGCAGCAGGCCGACGATCTCATTCGCTGGCACGCGGCTGTCCGAACAACCGATCCACAAATACTGCGGCGTTTGTTGTTGCATCAGGCTGGTGAAAAAGCCTGGCGTGCGTGCTTCGGTGTCACGCGCCCATCGGCGGTTACTTTGAAAAAGTTCGTTGAGTTCGACGGTCATGATGGGCAGCTTAGGGGCAAATGGTTCGGACGCGTCGAACGTCAAGTTGCGTTGTGATGAAGATGCAATCGGCGTGGCGCGAGCAATTTCAGAACCTCGCCAGCAGCCCGACTCCAACACACCGCCGATGTTCCCGGGGCGCTGCTGACGGCTTCCACCCATGCTTCGTTTTCATACAAAACCGCGACGTTTTCGCCTGCGCCCACCGCCCTGCCCGGCGTGGCTTCGAGCATGGCTTGACGCCACGCCTCGCTGTCGAGGTGAGGGCAAAACGTGCCGGGCAGCCAGCCTAAACCGGGGCGCGAGCCGCCGCCGGGCACGCTGTCGGTGATGTAGTTGTCGAACCAACAATTCGCCCCGGCGCTGATGCCCGCCAACATCGTGCCCGCTTCGTAGGCAGCACGCAGGGCTTGATCAAACCCAAACTCGCGCCATACC
>JANPNT010000750.1:0-3604 GCA_031427655.1 Burkholderiales bacterium | reverse complement strand
GGCACCAGCCCATGGACTGTTTGCCCGTGCTGCTTGCGCCGGGGCGAATCACCCATCCTCGCAGGACCAAGCCCACGGGCATGAGACCAAGATCGGCGGACAGGCCGACGGATAAGGTTGGGCCTTAAACTAACGGTATTGCATCCTGCACGAACGCATGGACCTCATGGCTCGACTCAAGAACCGTCTTCAGTAGCGAGTCAAACGCCCGGCCAGAGCGTGGAGTCAAAAGCGCGGCCCGTAGGCCGGCTTGGTAATGGAAGTGATGGGGGAGGACTAGCAAAAGGCAAGACCGGACCCTCGCCCCCGTGACCTGACCCCGGCCGCGCCCCAGCCGCGCCACTCAGTGATGAGCCGGGCTGAACGCCACGCCCAAGCGAAGCGCCAGGGCATGCAGGTTGCGGTCGTCCGTCCATAGCAGTGCTGTCGGCGTTAGGAGCGTGGACGCCAGCAGCACCATGTCCACCGCGCCGCAACCGCTGTCGAAGAGGCGTTCCCGCTCGATCAACGACAAAGTTTCGTCGCTGGTCGCGACGACCGCCTGTTGCAGCGACATCAGGTCGGACAGCGTTCGCTCGCGCGGAGCAGGTGGCGTTCCACACGCCACTTCAAGCACGATGAGAGGATGGGTCAGCACCCTGTCTGTCGAGACCAAGGATTGCAGAACCGAGTCGGCGCGGCGAAAGTGTCTGACCCACACCGAGGTGTCGGCCAGGACCCTCGTCACCGCAGCGGTCCTCCCTCAGCTCGGCGGCGCGGTATGTCCAACATGTCGGGCGCCTTGCCGCCCAGCGCTGCCAGCCGGTTGCCCGCCTGCACGCGCACGAAGACCTTCATCGCTTCACGAAAGAGATCGGCCTTGTCCATGCCAGGGTCGGCTACCGCGAGCGCTCGCTGATAAAGATCGTCGTCTATGGTGACTGTCGTTCGCATGCGTTCGGCCCTCACCGGATGTGATGCAGTATGACATCACATTCCGCATCTAAAGGCGGGAGTTCTTCCGCCGGCAGGTTCGCGACGTCGCGTCATCTGCAGCTGCCATGGGTCCACATAGGACCGTGCCGCGGTGGCCGGGCTGAAACCGCGACCCTGCTTGACCCCAAAGTCTGCTGGCAAAAGGCAAGGCCGGACCCCAGACCCCCTTTCAGGTTGCCACCAACTCCACATTCACCCGCAGCCCGGCGCGCACAGCCAATGTCACCAGCATGTCCAGGCTGAACTGCTGCCACTTGCCGCGCACCAGGTCGCTCACCCGCGACTGGCTCACGCCCAGCTCGCGCGCCGTCGCCATCTGGGTCCAGCCGCGCGTCTCGATCACCAGCCGCAGTTCGTTCATCAAGTCGGCGCGCATCTGCAGCAGCGAAGCTTCTTCAGGCGAGAAGCCGAGATCGGCAAACACGTTGCCGCTGCCGGGTGTCATCTTCAGCTTGCTCATTTCTCTGCCTCCTTGGCTTGCGCGCAGCGCGTCTTGGCGATCTCGATGTCTTCCTGGCGCGTCTTGTGATTCGTCTTCTGGAAGGCGTGCAGCGCGTACACCGCCCGCGCGAACTTCGCCACGTAGATCACGCGCCACTCACCTTCGACGTGCACCCGAATCTCGTTGGCGCCACGGGCCCACCGTGGGCATCGGCTTGAAGTCCGTGGGCATCAGTCCGGCCTGCACGGCACCCAACTCGAAGCCTGCTGCGCGCCTGGCCGCCCTCGGGCGGCCAGGCAGGCGAACCTCATCCTTCTTCGTCAGCCATCGACGGCGCCGAGAATAAAACCCGTCAAATCAAGAAACCAACATTACCGGCATCTGAACGCGTGTCTGCACCGGCGCTCACAGGAGGACCAGCAAAAGGCAAGACTTGACCCCGCCTGCTTCTCAGGCCGCCAGCTTTGCGCTGGCCAGACGGTTCAGGCTCACGCCCTCTTCCGCCGCCTGGAGCGCGAGCTGGCGGTGCACCAGTGGTGGGATGCGTACCCGCAACTCGCCGCTGTATCTACGCTCCGCGATGGCGTCCGGCACCCGTTCCCCGGATGCCCGCAGATCCTTAACCACTTCCGTTACGAGCACCCGGATGCCGGACAACGCTTCTTCAGGTGTTGGCGCCAGCCAGCTCAACGACGGGAATTCGGCGCAAAGCCCAAGGTGCTCTGCGTCTTCGGCGGACCAGGTCACGCGGTAGGTGTAGTGATCGACGCTCATTCGGCTATCCCTTTCAATTTGGCGACGGCCGCCAGAACCTGGCGTACTTGATACGGCTTCGCCTTGCCCTTGCCCTTGTCGTTTTGAATGTTGACCCGTGGATCGCCCGGCCAGGGCGTCTTGAAGACCGCGTGGCTGGTGCCGCCTTGGCGCGGGGAACCGAAGAAATGGACACAGACACGGTGCAATGCGCTGAATCGAACATTGGCCGGATCCCGCCCAAATTGCGTCAGAAGCTTTTCGCCCGTCGCGATGGCGTATGGTGTCATTATTAACACCGAGAGGCAAGCCGCCGTCTGTTCTGTGGCGGCGCTGGAAGGCTGTGGATCGGCGCCCTTTCGCGCCGATGGGGTGCCGGGACACCTGACCCCGACTCTCGCGGCGGAGCAAAAGGCAAGACTTGACCCCAAGCCCCCGTTTGCCGCTCACCAGGTCGCTGTTGTGGCCCGACGCTGTATGTGGGAGCATTTGCGCATGACGCTTCAGCACAACGCCATCACCACCGACCCGCTGCGCCGCGGCGGCCGTCCCTGCGTACGTGACCTGCGCATCAGCGTGGGCGACGTGTTGGGCTGGCTTGCGCAGGGGCAGGGCGTCGATCAGATCGTCGCGGACTATCCCGAACTGACCCCAAGTGACATCCGCGCCTGCCTGGCCTACGCCGCTGACCGTGAGTCACACGAGGTTCGGCTGGCCGCAGCGGCGTGAAGTTGCTGCTCGACGAAAATCTCTCGCGGCGGTTGTTGCCGGCTTTACAGGTGCGGTTTCCGGGTACGAGCCAGTTGGCGCTGCTGGGGTTGGAGCGGGCAACCGACGCGCAGATCTGCGAGTACGCGGCTCAGCACGACTTCGTGGTCTGCTCCAAGGACGACGACTTTCAGCGTCTCATGGCCGCACGCGGGTATCGCCCCCCGCTCGTCCACCTTGCGCTGGGTAATGTCAGCAACGATGCAGTGCTGGCCGCGCTGCTGGCTGCGGCTGACCGTTTGCATCTGGCTTTCGACGATCCTGCCACTGGCGTGGTGGTGATCGAGTAGCCCCAGACCCCGGGCAACGACGTCTGTCGACGGCAGGCTGGAGGCAAAAGGCAAGACCTGACCCCGACCCGCCGACCCGTTGTCCCCGACCCCGGCTTACCCCACAGCGAGACGAACCGGCTTGCCCACGCGACTGAGCATCTCGACCAGCGTATCGATCGTGAACTTCGAGGTCTTCTGGTTCACGACATCAGACACCCGCGGCCGGGACACCATCAGGATTTGCGCCGCATCGGCTTGGCGAAGCTGATGCTCGGTGATCCAGTTCGAGAGCTCGGTCATCAACTGCTGCTTGAGCAAGCGCGTGTCGTTGATCTGCTTGCGCGACGCGGCATGCAGCTTCTTGGCCTCCGCGGCCGAGAAGCCCAGCTCCAGA
>JANPNT010000749.1:0-3898 GCA_031427655.1 Burkholderiales bacterium | reverse complement strand
GTGGTGATCGGCAAATAGCCGGTGCGCTTGTGGCTGGCCGACTGCACTTCGGCGCTCGATAAGTAGTCGAAGAACTGCGCCACGCCTTTGTAGTCAGCCTTATTGCGGCCGGACAACACCCACAAGCTCGCGCCACCAATCACCGTGTTCTGCGGCGCACCGGCCACATCCGGGTAGAAAGGCAGTGGTGCCAGCGCATAGCCAAACTTGGCGTTCTTGGCCACGTTGCCGTAAAAGCCGCTGCTGGTGGTGATCATGGCGCACTCGCCCGAAATGAAGCTGGCCTCAGGCACATTGCCGCGACCTTTGTAAATGAACAGGCCTTGCTTTGACATATTGGCCAAGTTGTCGATGTGGCGCACATGCAGTGGTGAGTTCACCAACATGCGCGCGTCCAAACCAGCCAAGCCGTTGCGTTTGGTCGCGAACTCAACGTTGTGCCATGCCGAAAAGCTTTCGAGTTGAGTCCAGCCTTGCCACGCCGTGGTGAACGGGCACTTGTGGCCCGACGCCTTCAATTTGGCGGCAGCCAGCGCGACTTCCGGCCATGTTCCTGGCGGTTTGTCAGTGTTGATGCCGGCAGCTTTGAACGCGTCTTTGTTGAAGTAAAAAACAGTGGTTGAGCTGTTGAACGGGAAGCTCAACATTTGGCCGTTCGGCGCGGTGTAGTAACCCGCCACCGCAGGGACGTAAGCGGAAGGATCGAACTTCACGCCTGCGTCCTTCATCACTTGGCCCACAGGAATGATGGCACCCTTGCTGGCCATCATGGTGGCCGTGCCCACTTCAAACACCTGCAAAACGTGTGGGCCGTTGCCCGCACGGAAAGCCGCCACAGCACCGGTCATCGATTCGTCGTACGTACCCTTGAAAGTGGGCACGATCTTGTAGTTTTTTTGGCTGGCGTTGAAATCTTTGGCCAGGTCGTTCACCCATTCGCCGTTGACGGCGGTCATGGAATGCCAAAACTGAATTTCGGTTTGGGCCTGCGCGCCGGTGGTCAAAGAAGCGGCCAGCGCGACGGCCACCAATGCGATTGATTTTGGTTTCATAAGGGTTCCGGGACGTGAAGCATTCAGCACAGGACACACAGCATGCTTCAAATTTATGACAGCCACATTTATGGCTTTCCGCGCAACTTGCGGCAACGGGGATAACCCCGCCGCCGCTGGGCCTTGAACCCAGGGGCAACCAGTCAAATAACAGGCTTGCGTTAAAGTCAAAGCCCAAGTGCAGCACCGGGCGTACGAGCCGCCCGCCACCGATGAACGCACCCGTTTTATTCAGCGCTTTGACCTCTGTTGCTGACGCCGCGCCTGCATCGGCTGGCTCCGCGCGGCTCCGCGAAATTCCATACAACTACACTTCGTTTTCCGATCGCGAAATCGTCATTCGCCTGCTCGGAGCGCGCGCTTGGGAAGTGCTCAGCCTCTTGCGCGATGAGCGCCAAACTGGCCGCTCGGCGCGCATGTTGTACGAGGTGCTGGGTGACATTTGGGTGGTGCAGCGCAACCCGTATTTGCAAGACGACTTGCTCGACAATCCGCGTCGCCGCAAGCTGTTGATTGAGGCGCTGCACCACCGCCTGGGCGAAGTCGAAAAGCGCCGCACGCCCGCCGACGATGGCGCTCGCGATGCGGTGGTGGGCGAGTTGCTGGAACTGTCGGGTGCGGCCGTCACGGCGTTTGCCGATCAGTTCAACACCGTGGCCGATTTGCGCCGCCGCACCACCAAAGTGCTGGGCCGCGTCACCGCCAAAGACAACATCAAGTTCGACGGCCTCAGCCGGGTGTCGCACGTCACTGACGCCACCGACTGGCGGGTGGAATATCCCTTTGTGGTGCTCACGCCCGATACCGAAGCCGAGATGGCCGCTCTGGTCAAAGGCTGCGTTGAACTTGGCCTGACCATCATCCCGCGCGGCGGCGGCACCGGCTACACCGGCGGCGCGATTCCACTTACCTGGGACAGCGTGGTAATCAACACCGAAAAGCTCGAGGCAATGACCGAAGTCGAGTTCCGCCGACTTCCAGGTTTGAGTGAAGACACCGCCACCGTGTGGTCAGAAGCGGGCGTGGTCACGCAGCGCGTGGCCGACGCGGCCGAGCGCGCGGGCTATGTGTTTGCGGTGGACCCGACCTCGGCCGAAGCCAGTTGCATCGGCGGCAACATCGCCATGAACGCGGGTGGCAAGAAGGCGGTACTGTGGGGCACGGCGCTCGATAATTTGGCATCGTGGCGCATGGTCACGCCCGAGGCCAAATGGTTGGAAGTCACACGCCTGAACCACAACCTCGGCAAGATTCACGACGTTGAGATTGCCAGCTTCGAGCTGAGGTATTTCGACGCCAGCGGCAAAACGCTGGAACGCACCGAGCGACTCGACATTCCCGGGCGCACCTTCCGCAAGGAAGGCTTGGGCAAAGACGTGACCGACAAGTTTTTGGCTGGTTTGCCGGGCATTCAAAAAGAAGGCTGCGACGGACTCATCACCAGCGCGCGCTGGATCGTTCACAAGAGCTTTGCCCACACCCGCACCGTTTGCTTGGAGTTTTTTGGCAATGCCAAAGACGCCGTGCCGAGCATCGTGGACATCAAAGATTTCATGTTCGCCCAGGCCAAAGCGGGCGGCGCGGTGCTGGCCGGGCTGGAGCATTTGGACGACCGCTATTTGAAGGCCGTGGGCTACGCGACCAAAAGCAAGCGCGGTGGTTTGCCCAAGATGGTTTTGGTGGGCGACATTGCCGGCAACGACGCCGATGCCGTGGCCCGCGCCACCAGCGAAGTCGTGCGCTTGGCCAACGGCCGCGCCGGTGAAGGCTTTGTGGCGGTGAGCCCCGAGGCGCGCAAAAAGTTTTGGCTCGACCGCAAGCGCACCGCAGCCATAAGCAAGCACACCAACGCCTTCAAAGTGAACGAAGACGTGGTGATTCCGCTGCCGCGCATGGGCGAGTACACCGAAGGCATAGAGCGCCTGAACATCGAGCTGAGCCTGCGCAACAAGCTTGAATTAGTCGATGCGCTGCAAGCGTTTTTCGAGAAGGGCAATTTGCCTTTGGGCCGCAGCGACGACGCCATCGACATCGCATCGGCCGAGCTGCTGGAAGACCGTGTGCAGCAAGCGCTGGCAGTTTTGGCTGAAGTGCGCGCGCTGTGGCAAGGCTGGTTGACGCACCTCGACCTGAAGCCTTCAAACGATGACCACAGTTTCTTCGAGCAGCTTCAAGACCACAGCCTGCGTGCATCGTGGAAAACCCAAATTCGCGACCGCCTGCACGGTATTTTTGCGGGCTCGGCGCTCAAGCCCATCGTCGACGAATGCCAAAAAATCCATGGTCAGGTGTTGAAAGGCCGCGTCTGGATTGCGCTTCACATGCACGCCGGTGACGGCAATGTGCACACCAACATTCCGGTCAACTCCGACAACTACGACATGCTGCAAACCGCGCATGAAATGGTCGCGCGCATCATGGTGCTGGCACGCAGTCTGGACGGCGTGATCTCGGGCGAACACGGCATCGGCATCACCAAGCTGGAGTTTTTGACCGAAGCCGAAATGGCGAACTTCACCGCCTACAAACTCAAGGTCGACCCCGAAGGCCGCTTCAACAAAGGCAAGCTGCTTCGCGGCGCGGGCTTGAAGGCCGACCTCACCAACGCCTACACGCCGAGCTTTGGTTTGATGGGCCATGAGTCGCTCATCATGCAGCAGAGCGACATCGGCGCAATCTCCACCAGCATCAAAGATTGCCTGCGCTGCGGCAAGTGCAAACCGGTGTGTGCCACCCACGTGCCGCGCGCCAATTTGTTGTACAGCCCGCGCGACAAAATACTGGCCACTTCGCTGCTGGTGGAAGCGTTTTTGTACGAAGAGCAAACGCGTCGAGGCATCAGCGTC
>JANPNT010000748.1:0-3365 GCA_031427655.1 Burkholderiales bacterium | reverse complement strand
CAAAGCCGACTTCGCCAACAGAGGACGCTCCAGCACATCAAACAAATCAGGGTCACACCGAAAGATTATTCTCATCGTGCCGTGAGGATAAATCGCGAACCGGCGGTTGAATAAAAACGCCCCACCGTCTTTCGGACAGGCAGGGCGTTTGAGGTAGTAATTGCGTCGGGTGATTCACGCATGGCCGAAGCCATGCGCGAGCAGCGGACGGAGCTGCCGAAGCTTCAGCGAACTTTGCCGGCCTTCCATGCGTTCAGCAGCGTTTCGTACGCAATGGTTTCGCCCTTCGGCTTCTCGTTGGCCAACTTTTTCCAGGGCGCTTGTTTGTCGCTCAGGTATTTGTTGGGGTCGCCTTTCGGGTTCAACTTGGGTGCGCAGTGCGCCATGCCTGCGCGCTCCAGACGGCCCATCACTTGGTCCATTTCCTCGGCCAAGTTGTCCATCGCAGCTTGCGGCGTTTTCTCGCCGGTCACGGCCACGGCCACGTTTTTCCACCACAACTGGGCCAGCTTGGGGTAGTCCGGTACGTTGGTGCCAGTGGGTGTCCATGCAACTCGGGCCGGGCTGCGATAGAACTCGATCAAGCCGCCGTACTTGTTCGCGTTTTGTGTGAAGTAGTCATGCCGGATGTCGCTGTCGCGTATGAACGTCAAGCCAACGATAGATTTTTTCAGCGACGTGGTTTTGGCCGTCACGAACTGGCCGTACAGCCATGCAGCTGCCACTTTGTCGGGGTTGTGGTCTTTGAAAAAAGTCCATGAGCCCACGTCCTGGTAGCCGTTTTGCATGCCCTGTTTCCAGTACGGACCGTTGGGTCCCGGTGCCATTCTCCACTTTGGTGTGCCGTCAGCATTCACCACTGGCAAACCAGGTTTCACCATGTCGGCGGTGAAGGCGGTGTACCAAAAAATTTGCTGGGCGATTTGGCCCTGGGCAGGCACAGGGCCGGCTTCGCCGAAGGTCATGCCGATGGCTTCTTTGGGTGAGTACTTCTTCATCCATTCGATGTACTTCGTTAACGCGTAAACGGCAGCGGGCGAGTTGGTGGCTCCGCCTCGAGACACCGATGCGCCCACAGGTGTGCATTTGTCGTCGGCCACGCGGATGCCCCATTCGTCAATTGGCAAACCATTCGGTATGCCGATGTCAGCCGTCCCCGCCATGGACAGCCACGCGTCGGTGAAGCGCCAACCCAACGATGGGTCTTTTTTGCCGTAATCCATGTGGCCGTAAATGGGCTTGCCGTCGATTTGCTTCACGTCGACGGTGAAGAAATCGGCGATGTCTTCGTAGGCGCTCCAGTTTTGCGGCACGCCCAATTCGTAGCCGTACTTCGCCTTGAATTTGTCTTTCAAATCTTGCCTGGCGAAAAGGTCGGCGCGGAACCAGTACAGGTTGGCAAATTGCTGAGTCGGCAGTTGATACAGCTTTTTGTCAGGGGCTGTGGTGAAGCTGGTGCCGATGAAGTCTTTCAAGTCCAGGCCAGGGTTGGTGAACTCTTTGCCTTTGCCGACCATGTAGTCAGATAACGCCAAAATTTTTCCGTAGCGGTAGTGCGTGCCGATCAGGTCTGAGTCAGAAATCCAGCCGTCGTAAATCGACTTGCCCGACTGCATGGAGGTTTGCAGTTTTTCCACCACGTCACCCTCTTGGATGAGGTCGTGTTTGACCTTGATTCCTGTGATTTCTTCAAAGGCTTTGGCCAGGGTTTTGGATTCGTACTCGTGAACAGTCAAGGTTTCCGACACAACCGAAATTTCCTTCACCCCTTTGGCGGTGAGCTTCTTCGCGGCTTCGATGAACCACTTCATCTCGGTCAGTTGTTGGTCTTTGTTCAGCGTGGACGGCTGAAACTCAGCGTCGATCCATTTTTTGGCGGCAGCCTCGTCGGCCGACACACCTTGACTCAAAGCCAAAGCCGCCGCAGCGAAGGCAATCGCGTGCATTTTCAATTTCATTTTTGTCTCCTCGATGGCTTCCCGTTCAACACATTGACACGCCAGTTGGGAAGAGATGACTGGTGTGTTTTTTCAGAAACTTGCTTCTTGGTTTTTAGCGCAGCTTTGTCAACCCTTGCGCATAACAAACCCCAACACCAACATGGAGGCCACAAAGCCAAACCAAATGCTGGGTTCTTGTTCCAGGCCAAACCACGTGATCATTTTTTCGCTGGTTGCCACGAACGCCAAGTTCACGTAGGCCGCGCTGAGCAGGCCCACGAACAAGCGGTCACCGCGCGTGGTGGTCATGGGCAGCCAGCCCTTGCGCAGAGTGGTGGGCGACTTGATTTCCCACACGGTCATGCCTGCCAACATCAAAACGATGCAGGTGAAAAAAACCGCCACCGGTGTGGTCCAAGCCATCCATTCGAACATTACGTTGCTCCTTGTTCTGGTGTTGCCCCCTCTCCGTCAGGGAGAGGGAGTCAACTCAAACCCGCCCCATCGCGAACCCCTTGGCGATGTAATGCCGCACAAACCAAATCACGATCGCACCGGGCACGATGGTCAACACCCCCGCCGCCGCCAGCACGCCCCAATCCATGCCCGACGCCGACACCGTGCGCGTCATCACGGCCACGATGGGCTTGGCGTTGACGCTGGTCAGGGTGCGCGCCATCAGCAATTCCACCCAACTGAACATGAAGCAAAAGAAGGCCGCCACACCCACGCCTGCCTTGATGAGTGGGATGTAGATCGTCAAGAAAAAGCGCGGGAAGGAATAGCCGTCGATGTAAGCCGTCTCGTCAATCTCACGCGGGATGCCGCTCATGAAGCCTTCCAAAATCCACCCCGCCAGCGGCACGTTGAACAGCAAGTGCGCCAGCGCCACCGCGATGTGCGTGTCCATCAAACCCAGCGTGGTGTAGAGCTGAAAAAACGGAAGCAAAAACACAGCAGGCGGGGTCATGCGATTGGTAAGCAGCCAAAAGAAAACATGCTTGTCACCCAGGAAGCTGTAGCGTGAAAACGCGTAGGCCGCAGGCAGCGCCACCAACAGCGAAATCACGGTGTTGATGGCCACATAAATCAGCGAGTTGATGTAGCCCGAATACCAACTTTCATCGGTGAAGATGGTTTTGTAATGGTCCCAAGTGAAGTTCTGCGGCCACAGGCTGAAGGTGCTGAGAATTTCTTCGTTCGTCTTGAACGACATGTTCACCATCCAGTAAACCGGCAGGATGGCGAACACCAAATACAACACCAGAAAGATGGTGCGCTTTTTGAAGCGTCTTTCATCCATGACTGGTCTCCGATTTGTCGGCCGTGCCTACGCGTTGCATCCAGTTGTAGAGGATGAAACACAGCAGCAAGATGTTCAAAAAGTAGATCAGCGAGAACGCTGCTGCGGGCCCCAAGTCAAAC
>JANPNT010000747.1:0-9515 GCA_031427655.1 Burkholderiales bacterium | reverse complement strand
GTTGCCGACGGCGTCGAGCGGGTCGGTCACGTCGCGCACGCTCGCGGGCAGCTCGGCCATCTCGGCCATCTCGGCAATGCCACCGGCGTTGTCGGTGATCGGACCGTAGGCGTCGAGTGCGACGACGATGCCGGCCATGCTGAGCATCGACGTGGCAGCCACCGCGATGCCGTACAAACCGGCCAATTGGTAGGCCGACAAAATGGCAGCGCACACAAACAAAACAGGCCATGCGGTAGACCGCATCGACACGCCCAAACCGGCAATGATGTTGGTGCCGTGGCCGGTGGTGGACGCCTGCGCAATGTGCTGCACCGGTGCGTACTGCGTGCCGGTGTAGTACTCGGTGATCCACACCATCGCGGCCGTTAGCACCAAGCCCACCACGCAAGCGCCAAACAAGCGCATTTGCGTGCCGGCGCCCAAGGCGTCGTCGGGCATCGTGTACTTGGTGATGAAGAAGAAGCCAATGAGCGAAATGACACCCGCCACGGCCAAGCCTTTGTACAACGCTGGCATCACGTTTTTCATGCCCGGCGATGCCTTCACCGCGCTGCAACCAATGATGGACGCGATGATGGAAAAGCCGCCCAACACGAGCGGGTACATCACGGCGGCCATGGGTGCTGCGGTGACCACAATTGCGCCCAGCGCCATGGTGGCGATCAGCGTGACGGCGTAGGTCTCGAACAAGTCAGCCGCCATGCCTGCGCAGTCACCGACGTTGTCGCCGACGTTGTCGGCAATCACGGCGGGGTTGCGCGGGTCGTCCTCTGGAATGCCAGCTTCAACCTTGCCCACGAGGTCGGCGCCGACGTCAGCTCCTTTGGTGAAAATGCCGCCCCCCAGGCGCGCAAAGATGGAAATGAGCGACGCACCAAAGGCAAAACCCAACAAGGGTTTCAGGCTGGCACCCAAATCGGCCCCGCTCTTGGAATTGGCGGTCAGGTACATTAAAAATAAGCTCACACCCAGCAAGCCCAGGCCGACCACCAACATGCCGGTGATGGCACCGCCCTTGAAGGCTACGTCCAGCGCAGGCCCGATTCCTTTGGTCGCAGCTTGCGCCGTGCGCACATTGGCCTTCACCGACACGTTCATGCCTATGAAGCCGCAAGCGCCTGACAAAAACGCGCCCAGCACAAAGCCCACCGCGCTGGTCATGTCCAAAAACACGCCGATCAAGACAGTCAACACCACACCAACGATGGCGATGGTTTTGTACTGGCGCGCCAAGTAAGCGGCGGCACCCTGCTGAATCGCGGTGGCGATTTCCTGCATGCGCGCGTTACCGGCGTCTTGGCTGAGGATCCAGCTTCGCTGAACGAAGCCGTAGATGACTGCGGCAAGGCCGCAGGCGAGTGCAAAGTACAGCGCGACTTGGGTTGAAATCAACGGTAGCTCCTCGATTGTTTTCGTGTGGAAAGGCTGACCGCAAGCCCCACGCACAACGTCGTTTGTGAGGCTTGCCAGATGACGGACATCCGCATAAATACTTCGAAGGTCATGCTAAGGGAAGGGTCGCCGTGAGGCAACGAAACCTGCATGGTGTTTTCCAGCGGTAGCCAAGTGCGCACCGCATGCAATGACACGCTCCGCCCGCACCGCTAAAATTCGGGTTATCCCTCGCGATGGCGCCAGGGCCAACAAGAGGATTTCATGAGTCTGCACAAAGTCACCCCTGGCAAAAACGCCCCTGAACAGTTCAACGTCATCATCGAAATTCCGATGAACGCCGACCCGATCAAATACGAAGTGGACAAAGACACTGGCGCTTTGTTTGTGGACCGCTTCATGACCACCGCCATGCACTACCCGTGCAACTATGGCTACATCCCGCAAACCCTGTCGGACGACGGTGATCCGGTGGACGTGTTGGTCATCACACCTTTCCCATTGGCCCCTGGCGTGGTGGTGACTTGCCGCGCGATTGGTGTGTTGAAGATGGAGGACGAAGCGGGCGGCGACAGCAAATTACTGGCCGTGCCCATCGATAAAATCTTGTCGATTTACACCCACTGGCAAAAGCCGGAAGACATGAACGCGCTGCGCTTGAAAACCATCCAGCACTTTTTTGAGCACTACAAAGACCTGGAGCCGAACAAGTGGGTCAAGGTCAAGGGCTGGGAAGGGCCCGAAGAAGCCAAACGCGAAATCGAAGCGGGCATGGCCGCTTACGTTCCAGGCAGCAACGACTGAGCCTGGTTTTTTGCCTTGATTGAAGGGAGCGCAAGCTCTCTTTTCAATTTGGAATACTGATGTCTTTGCCTACCACGCTGGAAGCCTGGCTCGCACGCTGCGAGCAAATGCACCCAACCGAAATCGAGATGGGTTTGGGGCGCGTGCGCGAAGTCAAAGACCGCTTGGCGCTGAGCTTCAAAGTGCCGCTTGTGATCGTCGCAGGCACCAACGGCAAGGGTTCCACCTGCGCCATGTTGGAGTCCATTGCGCTGCAAGCGGGCTACCGCGTGGGCCTGTATTCCAAGCCGCATCTGGTGCATTTTGAAGAGCGCTGCCGTGTCAACGGCGCGATGGTGGCGGGCGCTGATTTGCTGCCCCACTTTGCGGCGGTGGAGGCCGCGCGCGGCAGCGTCAGCTTGACCTATTTCGAGTTCACTTTGCTGGCCATCGCGCGGCTGTTGTCGCTGGCCGACTTGGACGTGGTGATTTTGGAAGTGGGCTTGGGCGGGCGCTTGGACGCGGTAAACATTTTTGACAGCGACTGCGCAGTGATCACCAGCATCGACATCGATCACGTCGAGTATTTGGGCGGCACGCGCGAACTCATCGGCTTTGAAAAGGCCGGCATCATGCGGCCCGGCAAACCGGTGGTCATCAGTGACCCGGTTCCGCCGCAAAGCATCCTCGATCACGCCGCTCAAATCGGCGCTCAGCCCTGGTGCTTTGGGCGCGATTTCAATTACACCGGCGACAAGCAGCAGTGGAGCTGGGCCGGTCGCGCCAAGCGTTACAACGGCTTGGCCTACCCCGCATTGCGCGGTGCCAACCAGCTCATCAATGCGTCAGGTGCGCTGGCCGTGTTCGAGGCGCTGCGCGAGCAACTGCCCATCACCGCGCAGGCGGTGCGCAGCGGGCTGGGCATGGTCGAGCTGCCAGGGCGTTTTCAAATCGTGCCCGGCCAGCCGACCCTGGTGTTGGACGTGGCGCACAACCCGCATGCGGTGGCGGCGTTGGCACAAAACCTCGACAACATGGGCTTTCATCCGCGCACGCACGTGGTGTTTGGTGCCATGCGCGACAAGGCCATTGCCGAAATTTTTCAGCGCATGGCGTCGGTGGTCGACACTTGGCATTTCACCGACCTGCCAACCGCGCGAGCGGCCACGGCCGTTGAGTTGCGCGACCTGCATGCAGACCTGGCGTTGAAAGGCCCGGGACCCGTCAGCGTTGTGTGCCACGCTGACCCCGCACAGGCGCTGACTGCAGCAGTTGCCGCCGCAGACCCCACTGATAGAATTGTGGTCTTCGGATCGTTCCACGCGGTCGGCGGTGTGCTGAAAAATGGCACGCCCAAATTGACCGCCAAACACACCCAAAAACACGCTGTTTGAACACTTTGGCACGCGCCGGTTTTGTACGCGAAGCGCAGCCCGTTTTTCAACTTTGATGCCACGCTGGAACGGAACACGCACCGATGGGTTGGTTCTCGAAAATTCGCCTCGCCGCGCAAGCATCGTTTGCTGCGGCGGAGCCAGCGGCAGACGCTGACTCGGTGCAACAAACCCGCATCCGTTCGCGCAGGCGCTTGATCGGCGCGGTGGTGCTGGTGGTCATTGGCGTGATTGGGTTCCCACTGATTTTTGAAACTCAGCCGCGCCCTATTCCCGTGGACATTCCGATCGAAATTCCGCGCAAAGAAGGTGCCCCGCCGCTGGCCATGCCGGCCGCCAAAGTAACGCCGCCAGCGGTCGCAATTTCCGCCCCGGTGCCAGTCGCTGCGCCAGCCTCCACGCCGACCAAGCCCTTGGGACAGCAGGCAGTTGAAGAGGTGATCGCCCCGGGTCGTCCGCCCGCTGCGGCGTCGTCGCTGCCCGTGTTGAAAAGTGCCGAGAGGCCGGCGCCCGCAGCTTCTTCTCCAGCAAAGCTTGCGGTCAAACCACCAGCCCCATCTGACGCAGAGCGCGCCAGGTCCTTGTTAGAAGCCAAACCGGTGCCAAATCAAGCGAAAACGGAAGGCTCGAAAGAGGCCGGTCGCTTTGTGGTTCAGGTCGGCGCGTTTGCCGAAAACGAAGCCGCCCGCACAACCCGTTTGAAAGTCGAAAAACTGGGCTTGAAAACTTATGTGCAAGTGGCTGACACGGCCGCTGGCAAACGCATTCGCGTGCGCGTGGGGCCCTACATCAGTAAAGAAGAAGCAGAGCAGGCGAAGAACAAATTGACGGCCGGTGGCTTTCCCGCCGTCTTGCTCACGCTGTGAATTTGTCTGCCGCCATCGCCTCGGATTGGGGCTGGGTTGATTGGGCTTTGTTGGCCATGGTGGCGTTGTCGGTGTTGATTGGCTTGTGGCGCGGCTTGGTGTTTGAAGTGTTGTCGGCCGCTGGTTGGTTGGTGGCCTACTTCGGAGCGCAGTGGTTCACACCACAGTGGTCGGTTCACGTGCCGTTCGCAGTTCCGATTGGCACACCGGGTTCAGCGTTGAACCACGCCGCCACCTTCACTTTGTGTTTCATCGCGCTCTTGGTGCTGTGGGGCATTGCTTCCAAGTTGGTTCGCATGTTGGTGCGCGCCGTTCCGGGCATCAGCGGGGCTGACCGTTTGATGGGCGGTGTGTTCGGTTTGGTTCGTGCCATGGTGTTGATGCTGGCCATTGCCACCGTGATTGGTTTGACACCGCTGGCCAAGTCCGCAGCATGGCAGGAGTCTCACGTGGCGGTGTGGACGCAAGACTTGTTGTTGCGTTTGAAATCTGTGTTGCCTGCTGACTTTTACGCGCGCTTTTCCAAAGTCGGCGTGCCCGCCTGAAGCTTCTGCATCGTCGCGCTATCGCGTTTTTTGAACCAAGGATGAACCCATGTGCGGCATCGTCGGAGTCATCTCCAAAGCCCCTGTCAACCAGCTGATATATGACGCGCTGTTGCTGCTGCAGCACCGGGGTCAAGACGCGGCCGGCATCGTCACCATGGAAGGCACCAAGTGCTACATGCACAAAGCGCGCGGCATGGTGCGTGACGTGTTCCGCACTCGCAACATGCGCGGCCTGCCCGGCAAAGTGGGCTTGGGCCAAACGCGTTATCCGACCGCAGGCAACGCCTACAGCGAAGAAGAAGCACAACCGTTCTACGTGAACGCACCCTTCGGCATCGTGCTGGTCCACAACGGCAACCTCACCAATGCGCCCGCGTTGCGCAAAGAACTGTTTGACGTGGACCGTCGCCACATCAACACCGACAGCGACACCGAGGTGCTGCTCAACATCTTGGCGCATGAGTTGGACATGTCCGCCCGCAGAGCCACCCAAGAGCGGCCTTTGTCGCCCGAAGAGGTTTTCAACGCGGTGCGTGCGGTGCACAAACGCTTGAAGGGTTCATACGCGGTGGTGGCCCTTATTGCAGGCTACGGGTTGCTCGCGTTTCGCGACCCCTACGGCATTCGCCCTCTGTGTTTTGGCGTGGGCTCTAGCGAAGACGGCGACGCCGTGATGGTGGCCAGCGAGTCGGTCGCCATTGAAGGCACGGGCCACCAAGTGATGCGCGATGTCGCACCCGGCGAAGCCATTTTTGTGGACATGCAAGGCAAGCTGCACGCGCAGCAATGCGCCGACAATCCCAGCTTGAATCCTTGCATGTTTGAGTTCGTTTACCTGGCCCGACCCGACTCGGTGATGGACGGCGTGTCGGTCTACCAAGCGCGCCTGAACATGGGTGAAACCTTGGCCCAGCGGCTCATCTCCACCATGCCGCCGAATGAGATCGATGTGGTCATTCCCATCCCTGAATCCAGCCGCCCGTCGGCCATGCAGTTGGCGCAAAAAATTGGCAAGCCTTATCGCGAAGGCTTTGTCAAAAACCGCTATGTCGGCCGCACCTTCATCATGCCGGGCCAAGGTGTGCGCAAAAAATCGGTGCGCCAAAAGCTCAACGCCATCGGCGTGGAATTCAAGGGCCGCAACGTGTTGCTGGTGGACGATTCCATCGTGCGCGGCACGACCTCGAAAGAAATCGTTCAAATGGCGCGCGATGCCGGTGCGCGCAAGGTCTACATGGCGTCTGCCGCGCCGCCCGTGCGCTTCCCCAATGTGTACGGTATCGACATGCCCACCAACGCCGAATTGATCGCGCACAACCGCAGCATTGAAGAGATACGCCAGTTCATTGGTGCCGACGCCCTGATCTACCAAGACGTGGCCGCCATGAAGCGCGTGGTCGGTGCCTTGAACCCTTTGATTCAAAGTTTTGAGGCCTCGTGCTTTGATGGGCACTACATCACCGGCGACGTGAGCGCCGCCGACTTCGACGCCATCGCCACGCAGCGCAAAACGCAGTCGACTCAGTCTGAGGAAGACGAATCGCCCGACCGTTCGCGTTTGGCGCTGCAGAGCCGGCCAAGTACATAAAAGCGACTACACAAAAGTCATCACATGAAAGCAGTCATATGAGCGAAGGTGACAAACAAAATTCGGCAGAAGCTGCCCGTCTGGCCCGGGCTGAACTGCCTAGCGGCCTGCGGCCCGAAACGCTGGCTGTGCGCACCGCGATGGCACCCAGCCAGCACGGCGAAAACTCTGAAGGATTGTTCCTGACCAGCGCCTTCGTGCATCCAGACGCGGCCACGTCGGCGCGGCGCTTTGCCGAGATGGAGGACTTCACCTACGGACGCACCAGCAACCCGACGGTGCGCAGCTTCGAGGCGCGGCTGGCGGCGATGGAAGGTGCCGAAGCGGCGGTGGCCACATCCACCGGCATGAGCGCCATCCTGTTGCTGATCATGGGACTGCTCAAGAGTGGCGACCATGTGGTGTGCTCACGCTCAGTGTTCGGCTCCACGTTTGGCTTGTTCGGCAAAGAATTCGCCAAGTTTGGTGTCGAGACCACATTTGTCTCGCAAACCGACCTGTCTGAATGGCGCACCGCCCTGCGACCCACCACCAAGCTGCTGTTCGCCGAGACACCGACCAATCCGCTGACCGAGGTGTGCGACATCGCGGCGCTGGCCGAGTTGGCGCACAGCGCTGGCGCGCTGCTGACGGTCGACAACACCTACTGCTCTCCGGCGCTGCAGCGCCCGCTGGAGATCGGTGCCGACCTGGTCATGCACGCCGGAACCAAGTTCCTGGACGGTCAAGGCCGGGTCATGGCGGGTGCGCTGTGCGGCCCGCGCAGCTTGATCGTCGACGTGTTCGGCCCGACGTTGCGCACGGCAGGCATGACGCTGTCGCCCTTCAATGCGTGGGTCGTGCTCAAGGGTTTGGAGACGTTGGGCATTCGCATGAAGGCGCAGAGCGAATCGGCGCTGGCCGTGGCGCGCTGGCTTGAAAGCCACCCTGCCGTGACGCGGGTTTACTACCCGGCGCTGGCCTCGCACCCGCAACATGATT
Organism: Burkholderiales bacterium; assembly: GCA_031427655.1. Lineage (GTDB taxonomy): Bacteria > Pseudomonadota > Gammaproteobacteria > Burkholderiales > Burkholderiaceae_C > JANYJJ01. Next base: position 1,960 of record JANPNT010000747.1, on the reverse strand, counting down.
TGGCGATGCGGCAGCAATCACGGCAGGGCGGGGCGGTGCTCTCGTTTGACGTGTGCGGTGAGTCGCCAGAGCTGGCGCGTGAGGCTGCGTTTCGCGTCATCGACAGCACCCGTGTGCTGAGCATTGCCACCAACCTGGGCGACACCAAAAGCATCATCACTCACCCAGCGACCACTTCGCACGGCCGGTTGAATGAGGCTCAGCGCCAAGCGGTTGGCATTGGCCAAGGGCTGGTGCGGCTGGCGGTGGGCCTGGAACATGTGGACGACATCACCGACGACCTGCAACGGGGCTTCGCACCGCGCCAACATGAACCGCGCTGAACTGACATGACGAAAAAAATTCGCACCCGCATAGCCCCATCACCGACCGGCTTTTTGCACTTGGGCACGGCCCGAACCGCGCTGTATTCATGGGCCTATGCGCGTCACTTTGGTGGCGAGTTTGTGCTGCGCATCGAAGACACCGATGTGGCACGCTCGACCCAAGATTCAGTCGATCAAATTTTGGCGTCCATGCGCTGGCTGGGCCTGAACTTTGACGAAGGCCCGATTTACCAAATGCAGCGCCTGGACCGCTACCAAGCGGTGGTCGATCAGATGATCGCCAGCGGCAGCGCCTACCGCTGCTACAGCACCCCGCAAGAGTTGGACGCAGAGCGCGAGGCCCAGCGCGCACGCGGCGAAAAAACACACTACAACGGCCGCTGGCGACCGATGCCAGGCAAGGTATTGCCGCCAGTGCCCGAAGGCGTGCCTTTCGTTGTGCGCTTCGCCAACCCGCCCGACGGCATCGTGACCTGGGACGACTTGGTCAAAGGCCCCATCAGCATCGCCAACCGCGAAATCGACGACCTCATCATCGTGCGCGCCGACGGCATTCCCACCTACAACTTTTGCGTGGTGGTGGACGACTGGGACATGGCCATCAGCCACGTGTTTCGTGGCGACGAGCACGTCAACAACACGCCCTGGCAAATCAACATCTTCAACGCCTTGGGCGCGCCGCTGCCACTGTTTGGGCACATCCCGGTGATATTGGGAGACGACGGGCAAAAGCTGTCAAAACGGCGCGGCGCAGTGAGCGTCACTGCTTACGAAGACGCGGGCTATCTACCTGAAGCGATGCTGAATTACCTGGCGCGTTTGGGCTGGAGCCACGGCGACGAAGAGCTGTTTTCGCGGGAGCAGTTGGTGAGCTGGTTTGACGGCACGCATTTGTCGAAGAGCCCGGCGCAGTGGGACCCGGCCAAGCTCGACTGGGTCAATGCACATCACTTGAAAAATTTGGACGAAGCTGCGTTGGCGGAGTTGGTCACGGCGCAGCTGCAAAAGCTTGGTCACGAAAAGGCCAGCTGGGCCAAGGTGCAGCCGCTGTGCGGTTTGTTCAAAGACCGCTGCACTACAACGGTTGACTTGGCGCGCTGGCTCGGCATGTACTTCGGCCCGGTTGCGCCCAGCGCGGAAGACCTGGCGACCTACGTGACGGATGCTGTCCGCCCCGCTGTTCAGAGCTTGGCCAGAAAGCTGTCCAACACGCCTTGGAACAAGCTTGCAATTGGGGTGACGATCAAAGAGACCTTGAGTGAACACAGCGTCAAGATGCCGCAACTGGCCCCGGCCGTGCGCGTGCTCTTGTGCGGTCGTGCGCAAACACCTTCGGTCGACGCGGTGCTGGAGCTCTTCCCACAAGAAGTCGCCGTTACGCGTTTGCAAGCGGCATAATTTCGCGGCTATACTCGTGGTCTTGCTTGAACAGCGGGTTTATGCATTTTTTTAACGTCACTGACCGAGAAACAAGTGCAAAAAATCGGGGGTATAGCTCAGCTGGGAGAGCGCTTGCATGGCATGCAAGAGGTCAGCGGTTCGATCCCGCTTACCTCCACCAAAGACTGAAAAGTCGGCGGCGGTGCGCGGTTCAAGAGATAGCTGAAATTGGTAAGAAAACTGTTTTGTCCCCT
>JANPNT010000746.1:0-2796 GCA_031427655.1 Burkholderiales bacterium | reverse complement strand
GAGTTGCAAGCCGAGATGGCTTGTTGGTTGCAGCCGCGATGTCTTTGTCCAGCTGCGCGCGCTCTGCCGCATACGCGCTTTCCTCGGTTTGAATGATCGAGCCGTCCAATCTTTGTCCGCCACTGATCTCGCGAATACGCTTGAATCGCCAAGCGAAATAGATTTTTCTGTTGGTGAGTAAGCGGGCTTCGAGGTGTCTTTCGTTTGCCATTCTTTCAGCAACTCGGATGTAGTTGTTGAAACTGCGAAATAGCTCGGCTGACACTTCAAAGTCTGCCCCAGAGCGAGGGTCTGTCTTGCCCCCCAAGGGAACGCCAGCTGCCAGCGCAGCGTCGTACATGGGTATCAGTGCGGTCAGGCTGAGCGCGTCTTTTGGCAAGGCGCTGCGTCCTCCCTCGTTGGGTCTATATCCACCTCCCACGTTGGAATGAACGCCCGGGGCCCAATACTCCACCGCATTACTCGGCGAGCGGTTGCCTTCACGAACGCTGTCCAGAGGGAAGGAGTTGCGCATCTCGTGCGCAGATGCAAAGTGAACGCATTTCACCGCCATCGAGGGGATTCGGAGATTGTTTGCCCATGCCCCATGCCCGTCCATGATTCCCGGTGTCGGATCCGCCCCTGGGAGTGCGCCGAACGCGATGCCGAGGTTCCCGTTCCCATCGAGAGGCTGCAGGCCGTTGCCTGAATCGCGACGCCGCTTTATCAGCCCTTGATCAAGCGTCACAAATTTTTTGGCAATGAGCCCGGAATTGACGCTGGTGCTGGCGGGTAAGCCCACTGACGCTACGGTGTCAAACAACCCCATGAAATACAACCTGGCTTCAAAGCCCCCGGCACCCCACATCCAACCGCCTGCAGATTGCTTGCAGCGGCCTTGAACCCGGATCGCAAATGCACGAGCCAGCGCGGCACCGCGGGAGAAACCGAACAGCGAAATGTCGATCCCTGTGATGTTGGCCAGTGGGTGGTTTGCAATGGACGCGTCAATTTTTTCCATGGCCCATCTGAGGCGGGGCTCGCCGAATTTTCCGAACGCCAAACCATCGTCGGTGCCCGGATCACCGATGTCTTTGAAATATGTGCCGAGTCCTGGGACATACGCTGCGTAAACGCCCGTTGTCTTGTCATCTAAGTCATGTGACCTGAACAGTCGAGCAACGTTGCTGTGCTCGTCCGTTCCTAGGTCTGCATCCAAGTTATTGCCAGTGCCGTCAAAAAACACGGCGATCTTGATCCGCACTTTGCATGTGTAGCAAGGAGGCGTGTTCCGAAGACTGGCGGTTGAGCTCACAGCATCTGCCTTGGCAGATGGGGTGCGCAGAGTCTGCGGTGTGGTGGCGGCTTGCGCGACTCGCCCGCCACCCTCAGCGCTTGCGGTTAAGTTTCGTGCAGTTTGATCCCGCTGATTGCCTTTGCCGTTTCGCTCTGTCGCGTCTTTCGGAGTTGTGTTGCTCATGGCTGGGTTCTCGGCGTCGCGTCAACGCGTATGGGGTTGTTGAAGGCTTTCAAGCGGTTGTAGTCTGCGGGGCAAACCGGGTCGGTTCTCACGCTGCCCGGGCGGGCGTAACCGTCTCCTGCAGGCAATTTCAACCGAGGCCAGGAGCTCTCATCTGTGATCGCAGTCTGGATGCTCCCGTCCTTGTAGAAGTGAACTTCAAAGTTCTTAGGGTTTTTGGGAACCGGGCCGTTGAACTCGACCTCGGCAATGTGCAAGATGGGTTGTCGCACCGTCTGCGTTTCACCGTTGTAGCCGCCGGTCAGCACTTGTGTGCAGTACGACGCCGCCCACTTCACCTTGATCGGTTTCGGGAGCTTCGAACCCTCTGTCCAACTGACGCAGCAAACACCTTTTCCTCCACCAGCGGTGGGCGTGCTGATGCTGACGTTGCCGCCGCCTTGACCGTTGACCTCGAAGTGGTCGATGTAGCGATCGGTGTAGTTGTAGCCCGCTATTCCGAGTGAGTAGCTTTTGGGCGGTGAGTACGGTTCAATCTGCACAGTTACCGCGCTTGGTATTCGTACCTGCGCCGTCGTTTCAGGTGCACAACCGGCGAAGGAAACCGTGAATAGCACCAACGTCATAAATCGGCCGCTTGAGATCACGCGTTGTCTCCCGAAACATTGATGAGTGACGGGATCTGGAGCTCACCAGCAACGATTTGGTTTCGATGCGCCAGCCACGTCGGTGTAGTCATGTACCCATCGGCTTGATCGGCTGCATGGATGAGCAGAAGGACTTTGTCCGCCAGGTTGTCCGCGTTTGCGAGGGTGGCTTCTTGGCAACACGTCTTCGCCAGATCGAAGCGAGCTTGCGGCGTTCTGCGCAACAACGCATCAGGCCAACGCTTCAAAGTTTCTGATAGCACTTGACCTGCCTCAGTTGCCAGCGAGAGCTCCGCCTCCACACTTTGATCAAGTCGAAAGGGCGAAGCGAAGAAATCACTCGTCTGAATGGTGGTCATCGATATCTCACAAAGTTTCGCGTCCCGGTTGAGGTAAGACCACCTCTGCGCAAACGAAAAAAAATTGGTACGTTCTTTTTTTACCAGCACCGCGTCTAGCTCGCTCAGCACACGCGGATCGAAGTAGCGCAGCATGAATTCTGAGCCATCGCTCAGCTGAACATCCAATCGGCGAGTCATCCTTTCCTGAAGTTCTGCCGTGCTTAGCGTGCCGAATATCCAAGTCACCGCAGGCGCGTCCTGTGCAAGCAGCACCGATTTCTGCAGCCAAGCTGAAATCATCGAAGTAGGGCAAGGCACGAGCCAAGGCGCAACTTTGTCGGCATCCGTA
>JANPNT010000745.1:0-3557 GCA_031427655.1 Burkholderiales bacterium | reverse complement strand
GATGTTGACCACGCCGCCATTGACCGTGATCGACTTGTGCGACACCAGCTGCCGAGCTTCGGCGCGGGTCGAGCCGAAGCCCATGCGGTAGACGACATTGTCCAGGCGCGATTCCAGCAGCATCAGCAGGGTGGCGCCGGTGTTGCCCTTGCGTCGCTCGGCTTCGGCAAAGTAACGGCGGAACTGACGCTCCAACACGCCATACATGCGCTTGACCTTCTGTTTTTCACGCAACTGCAAACCGTAGTCGGAGGTGCGCGTACCAGAAGTGCGGCCGTGCTGGCCGGGCTTGCTGTCGAACTTAGACTTGTCGCCGATCGGGCGGCGGGCGCTTTTGAGAAACAGATCCGTGCCTTCGCGGCGGGACAGTTTCGCCTTGGGACCGAGATAACGTGCCACGTTGATTCCTTAAATGTCGTTCTGACGCAGGTCGCTGTGTTCAATCACGGCGGCTTGCGCGAGTCTGGCGAGTGTTGTTATTGGGCGCTCAGACGGTGGGCTTGCCTGGGAGACGGGGAAAGCAGAGCTTCACCCGATCCCAACAAAAATGCCGGCGATGCCCTAAAGCAGCGCCGACAAGGTTCGATTCAACTCAGATGCGACGGCGCTTTTGCGGACGGCAGCCGTTGTGCGGCACGGGTGTCACATCAGAAATCAGGTTGATGCGGATGCCGAGAGAGGCCAGCGCACGTACCGACGATTCCCGGCCCGGGCCAGGACCTTTGATGCGCACGTCGAGGTTTTTGATGCCCTGCTCCTGCGCGGCGCGGCCTGCCACTTCAGCGGCGACCTGTGCGGCGAACGGGGTGCTCTTGCGCGAGCCCTTGAAGCCCTGGCCACCACTCGATGCCCATGCCAGCGCGCCGCCCTGGCGATCGGTGATGGTGATGATGGTGTTATTAAAAGAAGCGTGCACGTGAGCGATGCCATCGGCGACGTTCTTACGAACTTTCTTGCGCACGCGCTGTGCGGCGGTATTGGGTGCTTTAGCCATGTCGGTTCTTTCTTAAACGGGTGCTGTCAGGTCAGGCCTGTGCAATCACTTCTTGACCAGAGCGCCGGACTTGCGCGGGCCCTTACGTGTGCGTGCATTGGTCTTGGTGCGCTGACCGCGCACAGGCAGGCCGCGGCGATGACGAAAACCACGGTAGCAGCCGAGATCCATCAGACGCTTGATGTTGATCGACATTTCGCGGCGCAGATCGCCTTCGATCGTCAGGCGACCGATCTCGTCGCGAATGCGCTCGAGGTCGGTGTCGGTCAGGTCCTTGATCTTGCGGTCGAAGGGCACGCCGCTGTTGACGCAAATCTTCTGCGCCGTGGTGCGTCCGACACCGTAAATAGATGTCAAACCGATCTCTGCGTGCTTGTGCGGCGGAATGTTGATACCAGCGATGCGTGCCATGGGCTTCCTCTAATGTCTTGGGGTCGAAGCGCTGAATCAGCCTTGACGCTGTTTGTGCCGCGGATCGGTACAGATCACGCGAACCACACCTTTGCGACGGATGACTTTGCAGTTCCGGCACATTTTCTTGACTGACGCAGCAACTTTCATGGGTTCTCCTGTGCCCGACCGGGCCGTCTCAGCACTGACGAAATGGTTCTAGCTCTATCTCTATCTCACCGCGAGAGCCTACTTGGCTCTGAACACTATCCGCGCGCGGCTCAGATCGTACGGCGTGAGTTCGACCGTCACCTTATCGCCCGGCAAGATCCGGATGTAATGCATGCGCATCTTTCCGGAAATATGCCCCAACACGATGTGTCCGTTTTCCAGTTTGACCCGGAAAGTCGCGTTTGGAAGATTCTCAAGAATCTCCCCTTGCATCTGAATAACGTCGTCTTTCGCCATGCGGTCCGATATGTGACTCCGTTCATCGCCAGGGCCCACGGGCCATGCTGATCAACTCGGTTTGAAATTCGCTTTTTTCAGCAAGGATTCGTACTGCTGACTCTGGACATAACTTTGAACCTGCGCCCAGAAATCCATCGTCACCACCACGATGATCAGCAGCGACGTGCCGCCGAAGTAAAACGGAACGTTGTACTTCAACACCAGAAATTCAGGCAGCAAACACACTGCGGTGATGTAGATCGCGCCAGCCAGGGTCAGCCGAGACAGGATGCGGTCAATATGTTTGGCCGTCTGGTCTCCAGGGCGAATGCCGGGAATGAACGCGCCGCTCTTCTTCAGGTTGTCTGCTGTCTCGCGACTGTTGAACACCAACGCGGTGTAGAAGAAGCAAAAGAAAATGATCGCTGTGGCGTACAGCAACACATAGACCGGCTGGCCGGGTGACAACAAGCCGGCCAGGTCCTTCAACCAGCGCAAGCCATCACCGGTGGCGAACCAACCCACCACCGTGGCCGGCAACAAAATGATCGACGACGCAAAAATCGGCGGGATCACGCCAGACATGTTCAGCTTCAGCGGCAGATGTGACGACTGACCGCCATAGACTTTGTTGCCGACCTGGCGCTTCGCGTAATTGACCAGTATCTTGCGCTGCCCTCGTTCGACGAAGACCACAACGAAGGTCACTGCCGCCACGACGAGCAGGATAAATAAGCAAGCGACTGCGCTCATCGAGCCCGTGTTAACCAGCTCGATCAGCCCGCCAATGGCGCTCGGCAAGCCGGCAGCAATGCCGGCGAAGATCAGGATCGAAATGCCGTTGCCCAGCCCCCGTTCCGTGATCTGCTCGCCCAACCACATCAAAAACATCGTACCGGCCACCAGACTGACGACAGTGGTCATGCGAAACCCAAAGCCAGGCGAGATCACCAGCCCCAGCGAGCCCTCGAGCGCAATTGCGATGCCCAGCGACTGGAAAATGGCCAACCCCAGCGTGCCGTAACGCGTGTACTGCGTGATCTTGCGGCGGCCGCTTTCGCCTTCCTTCTTCAACGCTTCCAGCGTCGGCACCACATAGGTCATCAGTTGCATGATGATCGATGCCGAGATGTACGGCATGATGCCCAACGCGAACACTGTGAAGCGCGACAGTGCACCGCCGGAGAACATATTGAACAGGCTAAGAATGCCGCCCTGCTGACCCTTGAACAGCTGCGCGAGCTGATTCGGGTCGATGCCGGGAACCGGAATGTGCGCGCCCATACGATAGACCACGAGCGCCAACAGCAGGAATGTCAGACGCCGACGCAAGTCTCCAAATTTGCCGCTTTTGGCCAATTGGTTTGCGTTGGTTGCCACGAGGTGCGACTCAGCGTTTCAGGAATGCAGCGGGCGTACGAACTCAGGCCACCGAGCCGCCAGCGGCTTCGATCGCCGCCTTGGCACCGACTGTGGCACCAACGCCTTTGAGCACGACGGCTTTGGTCAATTCGCCGGTCTTAATGACTTTCACGACCTTGGCAATCTGCGCCACCAAACCGGCCTGCTTCAATGCGAGCACATCAACTTCGGCGGCGCCAAGCGCTTGCAGATCGCTCAGCGTGATTTCAGCGTTGTACTTCAGCGAAGCCGACTTGAAGCCGCGCTTCGGCAGACGCCGTTGCAAAGGCATCTGACCGCCTTCAAAGCCGACCTTGTGGTA
>JANPNT010000744.1:0-3406 GCA_031427655.1 Burkholderiales bacterium | reverse complement strand
GCCGTTCAGCGCCATGGGGCTGAGCAGGAACTTGATGTCTTCCTGGGTGTAGCCAAACGCTTGCTGGCGGTCGAGCAAGGTTTCGGTGAAAGCGGCGGGTTGCATGTCGGCGGATAAATCCATCGGCACGTCGTCCAACTTGACGCGCACGCTCTCAATCCACTGCCGGTAAGGCTTGGCCGAGGCGAACTGATTTTTCAGTTCCTCGTCTTCAATGATGCGGCCTTGCTCCAGGTCGATCAGCAGCATCTTGCCGGGCTGCAAGCGCCACTTTTTGACGATGCGGTTTTCGGGTATCGGCAACACGCCCGACTCTGAAGCGCCCACCACCAAGTCGTCGTCGGTGATGATGTAGCGCGTGGGGCGCAGGCCGTTGCGGTCTAGCGTGGCGCCGATCTGGCGGCCGTCGGTGAACACCATCGCAGCCGGGCCGTCCCACGGCTCCATCATGGCGGCGTGGTACTCGTAAAACGCGCGGCGGCGCTCGTCCATGGTGCTGTGCTGTTCCCAGGCTTCGGGAATCATCATCATCGCGGCGTGGGCCAGCGAGTAGCCGCTCATCGTCAGCAGCTCCATCGCGTTGTCGAACGTGGCGGTGTCGGACTGGCTCTCAAAACTGATCGGGTACAGCTTCTGCAAATCGTCGCCCAACACAGGTGACTTCATCACGCCTTCGCGGGCACGCATCCAGTTGAAGTTGCCTTTGACGGTGTTGATTTCACCGTTGTGCGCCACCATGCGGTAAGGGTGGGCCAGCGGCCATTCGGGGAAGGTGTTGGTGCTGAAACGCTGGTGCACCAAGGCCAACGCCGACGTCACGCGCGGGTCCGACAAATCTTTGTAATACGTGCCCACCTGCCCGGCCAGCAACAAGCCTTTGTAGATCACGGTGCGGCAGCTCATGCTGGGCACGTAGTACTCGCGGCTGTGCGTGAGCTTCAGCGCTTGAATGGCGCTGGACGCGGTCTTGCGAATCACATACAGCTTGCGTTCCAGCGCATCGGGCACGATCACATCCTGCCCGCGACCGATGAAGATTTGCCGAATGATGGGTTCTTTTTCGCGCACCGTGGGCGACATCGGCAGCTCGGCGTCCACTGGCACATCGCGCCAGCCCAACACCACTTGGCCTTCCGCCACCACGGCGCGTTCCAGCTCTTGCTCACAGGCTTGACGCGAGGCGTGTTCCTTGGGCAAAAAGATCAAGCCGACGCCGTATTCACCGAGTTGAGGCAGGTCTGTGCCTTTGGCAGCCATCTCGGCGCGGTAAAACTCATCGGGAATTTGGATCAGGATGCCGGCCCCGTCGCCCATCAACTTGTCTGCGCCCACTGCGCCGCGGTGGTCCAGGTTTTCCAGGATTTTCAAACCCTGCTGAACAATGCTGTGCGACTTTTGGCCCTTGATGTGTGCGACAAAACCGACGCCGCAACCGTCTTTTTCATTGGCGGCTCGGTACAGGCCGTTTTGTTCGGCCAGATGGAGTTCCTCGGCACTGGCCGTACTGGCAGTGGCGGAGACAAAACTGGCTGGCGTGTTGCGACTCATGGGCGACTCCGAAGATCAGGGTTTTTCCGAGAATACTGCACCGCAGCCAAGTGCTCAAGCCGAAATAAATGGGGTCAGACGCTATATAAACCCGACGGGTGGAGATCGGTCAGCAAATGGGGTCAGATCAATTTCACGGGTCGGCCTTTGGGTTTGACCGTCACTCTGCGAGGGGCCACGCGGCCCAACTCCACTGACGCACCGTCCGATGTCAGCGCCCAGCCCAAGGGCGTGCACGCTTCCAAATTTGCCGCCATCGCCGCAGACACCGGGCTTTCCAACAAAGCTTGATAAGCCGCGTCACGCGCAAACGGCGTGTTGCCCAGCGCCCAGTAGGCGGACGCTGTGGGCACGGCCGACAGCAACACATCGGCCACCCGACCCGCGTGGTAAGCGGCGCTAGAGCCATCAAATTCCAAAATTGAGCCCGCCCAGCCGGCCCGAACTGGCGCTTGCTCCAGGTAGCGCATGCAATCCAGCAAGGCTTGCGCACCCACCACCGGCGCGGCTCGAAATCGCCCTTGCCACAACGCCCCAGCCCGACCATGACGGCGGTTGAAGGCAGGCACGTAAAACCGCGCCAAGGCTTGCATCATGCGGCTGAGCTGTTCAGCGGCATCGGGCGTGACCAACAACTGGAACTCATGGTCAAGCAGCACATAGGCATGCACCGCCACGCCGTGCTCAACGCTGCAACGCTTCAAGATTTGCAGGAATTGCTGACGGTCCTGCGCGTCGGCAAACGCCACGCCGCCCGACACCGCGCGGTGAATCACATGGTGAGCCAATCCAGCAACAACGAGACGGGTCAAGCGAGCCATGTGCGCGAGTGGCGTGAACGACCTGAGCGGCCGGGAGCGCAGACTCTAAATGACACGCGGCGAGGGGCTGAAAAACGCAGGCCTAGTAAGTCCGCCCCGACACTGTCGCCCCACGGTTGATGGGCATGAATTCCACCTCAATCGTGATTTGGCTTTTCACCGACACGCCCAGCACCTTGCCCGGTGAGAACAGCGCCTTGCCAAAGGCTTCCAGCGCAGATTCCTCAAAGTAGCCCGCGGGCGACGCCCGGACCACCGCCACGTTGTCCACCACGCCTTGCTCGTTGATGAGCAAGCGCAGCACCACGATGCCTTGCAGCTGCCCGGCGCGGGCGGGGTAGTCGGGGTTGATGTCGCCAAGAGGCTTGGGGCCGGGGTCGAGGCTGCCTGCGGCGCGGTATTGGGGTGCGGCGGGCAGCTCGTTGGTCGGCGGCGTAAGTGGTGTGAGGGGAGTCGCCAACGTGGCGGGCGAAACAGGCGACGGCGACGGCGACGATGACGCGTACTCGCGCGCAGGTGCTGGCCTCACCTCACCGGCGTTGCCGGAGGCAACTCCCCCGAGCGGAAAGGCAGCCGTCGCAGTGGGACTGAGAGGCACGGCAACTGGCGGAAAGTCGGAAAGATTCGTCGCTTCGGGCGGTGCTGTTGTGGTTGCGGTCGCGGCTTCGATGCTTCGCACCATCATCACGGTGGACGTGGTGGGGGCCACGTCTTTCGTCGAATTTTTTGTGGCCGTGATCTGCACTGAAACCAAGAAGGCCAAATGCAGCGCGACTGCCAACACAACGCCCACCAGCGGTGGGCGCGGAGAACGGACAAACCCGTGACTCACCGTTCCTGCATTCACGCCAAACTGGAGAAGACGGCTCTCATCTCGACGAGCCTGCGCTGATTAGTTCGCAATCTCACGCCAGCTGATCCGACGACCCCTGGGCGGGGGCGTCTTGAGATAGATGTCGGTCGTGATACCGGTGCCTGTCGCGCCAGTACTGCCGTCACTGCTATCTCGCGCAGAAATTTTGGTCGGAGATCCGCTG
>JANPNT010000743.1:0-12622 GCA_031427655.1 Burkholderiales bacterium | reverse complement strand
GTCGGTTGCTTGATGATGTTGTTTGGCACGCACCCGCTTTTGTCGTACGCCATCATTGGCTTGGGTGCCGCAGCCTACTCACCAGCCAAGTACGGCATCCTTACCGAGTTGCTGCCCAACTCGCAGTTGGTCAAGGCCAACGGCTGGGTTGAAGGTTTGACGATCTTGTCCATCATTTTTGGCGTGGTGCTCGGCGGCCAATTGGTTGGCAAGACGGTGTCGGCCTACTTACTGGGCTTTGACATGCCGATGCTGGACACCGGCATCGACACCGCGCCCGAAGCCGCTATTTCGGTCATCGTTTTTCTGTACGCGATTGCCGCCTTGTTCAACTTGCGCATCCCGCGCACCGAAGCGCCTTTGCAGCCGCTGCCCTACAGCTTGACCACCTTGGTGCGCGAGTTCTCCAGATGCAATGCGCGTTTGTGGAGCGACAAGCTGGGTCAAATCTCGCTGGCCACCACCACACTGTTTTGGGGCGTGTTGGGCAATGTGCGCATCATCGTGTTTGCATGGGCCGCTGCCGCCTTGGGTTACTCGACCACGCAGGCGTCCACGCTCGTCGGCGTGGTGGCCATCGGCACGGCGGCCGGAGCCATTTACGCGTCAATGCGCATGAAGCTGGACCAAGCCACCAGCGTGATCCCGTTGGGCATCGCCATGGGCGTGCTGTTGATCGGCTTGAACTTCATCACCAACGTATATTGGGCCGCGCCCTTCTTCATCTTCTTGGGTGCCATCGGCGGTTATTTGGTGGTGCCGATGAACGCCTTGCTGCAACACCGGGGCCATAACCTCATGGGCGCGGGCCGCTCCATTGCGGTGCAGAACTTCAACGAACAAGCCTGCATTTTGGGCATGGGCGCGTTCTATGCGGGCATGACCAAGTGGGGCTTGTCGGCCTTCGTGACCATCACCATTTTTGGCATCACCATTGCAGCCACGATGACCCTCATCCGGCAGTGGCATCTGAGCAATTGCGTGAAGCACAGGGAAGAAGTGGATCACCTCTTGGCTTTGGCGCGCAGCGACACCCACTAGCCTGCGCGCAGCGACACCCACACGCCTGCGCGCAGCGACACCCACTGACGAAATCTTGTGCGACCTTCAAAGTCGCGGCACGCAAGCGTCCAGGCTTGGCGGCACAGCGACAATCCGGCCAGTGCCCAATGTTCGACTGAACCTCCCAGTTTTAGCCCTGCTGTTCAACGCCCTCGTCTGGGGCGCGTCGTGGTGGCCGTTTCGCCGTCTCCAGGACATGGGCGTGCACCCGTTGTGGGCCACGGTGCTGATCTACCTCATCGCCGTCGTACTCATCGTGGCGCTGCGCCCCAAGGCCTTGCACGAAGCGCTGCGCTCGCCCGCCCTGTGGGTGCTGATGCTGGCCGCAGGCACCACCAACGCCACCTTCAATTGGGGCGTGGTCATCGGCGACGTGGTGCGCGTGGTGTTGCTGTTTTATCTGATGCCGCTGTGGAGCGTGCTGCTGGCCCGTGTGCTGCTGAGCGAGGCCATCACCACAGCGGCCATCGTGCGGGTACTTCTTGCCCTGACGGGGGCTGCTGTGGTGCTGTGGCCCGATCAGCCCCTCAGCTGGCAAAGCTTGCCTCTGCCGCGCTCTTTGCCCGACTGGTTGGGCGTGCTGGGTGGCTTCAGCTTTGCGCTGAACAACGTGATGCTCAGGCGCGAGGCACACCGGTCTGAAGAGGCGCGCGCGCTGGCCATGTTTGGCGGCGGCATGGTGGTGGCCGGTGGGCTGGCTTTGCTGTTGGCCTTGAACGGCCGAGTGCCTTGGCCGCCCTCGGCTGCGCCTGCGTGGATGTTGTTGGCTTTGCTGATGAGCGTGCTGTTCATCGTCGGCAATTTGGCGCTGCAATACGGCGCAGCGCGCCTCAGTGCCAACGTCACCGCCGTGGTGCTGGTCAGCGAAGTGGTGGTGGCGTCGGGCACCGCCGTTGCCTTTGGCGCAGGCAGCTTGAACGCGCAACTTCTGGTGGGCGGCTGTTTGATTGTTTTGGCCTCGGTCTTGTCGGCCTTGCAAAGTCAAGACCAGCACTGAAGACAAGCGCCGCCGCTACCATTGGCTGAACACTTTCATCGTCAATCCACCGGAGCCTTTCCATGAGCACACCCGCCAGCCCCACCTCTGTTTACGACTTCGAAGCCACCTCCACCGACGGCAAAACCGCCTCGCTCGCGGCGCAACGCGGCAAGGTGCTGCTGATCGTCAACACCGCCAGCGCCTGCGGCTTCACGCCGCAATTCGGTGGGCTGGAAGCGCTGTGGAAAAGCCTGGGTCAAAAGGGCTTGACGGTGGTGGGCTTCCCCAGCAATGAATTCGGCGGGCAAGACCCGGGCAGCGATTCCGAGATTTCATCGTTTTGCCAAATCAACTACGGCGTCAGTTTCCCCATGATGGCGAAAGTTCAGGTCAACGGTGCCAACGCCCACCCGCTTTGGAAGTGGCTCACCAAAGAGGCGCCGGGCTTGTTGGGCAGCCAAGCAGTCAAATGGAACTTCACCAAATTCTTGGTTGGCAAAGACGGCAAAGTCATCAAGCGCTATGCGCCCACCGACACGCCTGAATCCATGCGCGCCGACATCGAGCGCGCTTTGGCTGCCTGACCCCTGCACCAGATGTTCCGACACATCGACGCCTACCCCGGCGACCCCATCCTCACCTTGAACGAAGCCTTCGGCAAAGACCCGCGGCCGCACAAAATCAACCTCAGCATCGGCATATATTTTGACGATGCCGGCAAGTTGCCGGTGATGTGCGCGGTGCGCGAGGCTGAATCAGAAATGCTTCAACACATCGGCCCGCGCTCTTACCAACCGATGGAAGGCGCTGCCAATTACCGCAGCGCGGTGCAGGCTTTGTTGTTCGGCGCGCAGCACGAAGCCGTGCTCAGCGGGCGCATCGCCACCGTGCAAACCATCGGCGGCTCGGGCGGCCTGAAAGTCGGCAGCGACTTCTTGAAGCGCTACTTCCCCAAGGCGAATGTGTGGGTCAGCGACCCGACCTGGGACAACCACCGCGCCATGTTTGAAGGCGCGGGATTCACCGTCCACACCTATCCGTATTACGACGCCGCCACGGGCGCACTGAACTTCGAAGGCATGCTGCAAGCCTTCCAAGGAAACGGCAGCAGCGCCATTCCCGAGCGCAGCATCGTCCTCATGCACGCCTGCTGTCACAACCCGACCGGTGTGGATTTGACTGCGGCGCAGTGGGCCGAGTTGATCCCCATCATCCAGGCGCGCGGCCTCATTCCGTATTTGGACATTGCCTACCAAGGCTTTGGCGACGGCATTGTTGAAGACACCTTCGCGCTGTTGGCGTTGACGGCAGCGGGCATCAGTTTCTTTTGCGCCAGCTCGTTCTCCAAGAGTTTTTCGCTTTACGGCGAGCGCTGCGGCGCGCTCAGCGTGGTCTGCCCCGACAAGGCGCAAGCCGAATTGGTGCTCGGCCAAATGCGCGCCACCGTGCGCAAAAATTACAGCAGCCCACCCACCCACGGTGGCCAAATCATCGCCCGCGTTTTGCAAACCCCGGCCCTGTATGCGCAGTGGGCCGACGAGCTGAACGGAATGCGCGCGCGCATCCAACTCATGCGCCGTCGCCTGCACGCCGTGCTGCAAGAAAAGCTGCCCGGCAAAAACGTCGACTACTTCCTCACCCAACGTGGCATGTTCAGCTACACCGGCCTGACCGCCGCACAAGTTGACCAACTGCGGGAAGAGCACGCCGTGTACTTGGTGCGCTCAGGTCGCATGTGCGTGGCCGGTTTGAACTCGGGGAATGTGGAAGCCACGGCGGTTGCGATGGCGGCGGTCCTGCAAGCTTAAAACCGCTAAAGGCCCGGACATAAAAAAAGCCGGTGCATCGCACCGGCTTTGTCAATTCAGTCGCGGTTTTAAACCCGAGGACTGAAAACTTCAGCTCACTTCAAGTGGCCGTTGATCAGCTTGGTCATCTCGAACATCGAGACTTGCGCCTTCTTGAAGATTTCCTTCAGCTTGGCGTCGGCATTGATCATGGTGCGCTTCGCTGCGTCTTGAAGGTTGTTCTTCTTGATCACTTCGGTGCGTGGCACTGGAGTGGCACCAATGATGGCAGCGAGTTGCGCGCTGGGGGTCATGGGCTTCATGAAGGCGGCGTTGGGTGCACGCTTCTTCGCAGGATCAGCAAGCTTCTTGGCGGCTACTTTCTTAGCGGGTGCTGCAGCTTTCCTGGCCGCTGGCGTAGCCTCAGTCACCTTCTTCGCAGGGGCTGCCGCTTTTTTCGCGGGAGCAGCTTTTTTGGCCGGAGCCTTTTTCGCAGTTGCCATTTTGAATTTCTCCATCAGTCGATTGGTTGATGTGCCGGGCTGGGTGAGAGCCGCATGGACTCTCGTTTCTCTCAGGCACCAGACGCGGCGAATGGTAATGCCTGCCTGCGCCAGTGAGAAGCTGTTTTCATAGGAGAAACACGCAATCTTGCGACAGAGAAGCCGCTTTTGTCGCACGCATGCATCAAAGCAAGCTTCAACACGCGGGACGCGTGCTGATTTGCGATGCGCACTTGCATGTCCATGCACATGCGCGGCTGTTCAACACACCGCGTTGCGCGCTATTCTTCGCGCATGAAAATCATCATTCGTTGGATGCTCCTGGCAGCGGCCTTGCTGCTGGTGGCGCACTTGTATTCCGGTGTGTCGGTTCAAAACTTCACCTCCGCGTTGATCGCAGCATTTGTGTTGGGCTTGCTCAACACCTTGGTGCGACCGGTCTTGGTGTTGCTGACCTTGCCCGTCACGGTGGTCACGCTGGGCTTGTTTTTGTTCATCATCAACGCGTTGATGTTTTGGGCTGCGGCCAACATGCTCGACGGCTTGACCGTCACCGGCTTCAAAGCGGCGTTGATTGGTTCGCTGATCTACAGCTTGTGCGGCATGGTGATTGACGTGGCCATGGAACGCGTCTTTACCAAAAAAATCACTTGAATTGACTCGCGGCTTGCGGCTGCTTTAACCCTGCGCCGCGCACCTCAAAGTGCACGGTTTGCAGCGTTTGCCCGCTGCGCGACACCAGGCTCAGTGCATGCCGCCCCGGCCACGGCGACCAGCTGATGCGCGGCCCCGCGCCCACGCGCTTGCCGTCCAACATCCACACACCGTTTTCGCCTTCGAAGCTGATGCGCTGCGAATTCGGCGGCATGTCGGGGTCGATGGCGAACAAGCTGCCATCACGCGGGCTGTCAATGCCGTAGCGCTGCACGCCGGTCATCTGTGCTGAAGCGGCTTGCCGAGCTTGCTCGGTGCCCGCGATAAAAACTTCTTCGCGCGCCACCTCAAGTTGCGCGGCGAATTGAATCGGCATGGCCACCACACCTGGCGGTGCGCGCGGTGGCATCGATGCGTGGTAGCGGTGCAAGTGCTTCACGACCGCAGCCCAAATGGGCGCGGCGCCACTCACACCGCTGACCTTGTGCATGGGCTCTCCGCTGGCATTGCCCACCCACACGCCCACCGTGTAGCGATCGGTGTAGCCGACACACCAGTTGTCGCGCAGGTCTTTGCTGGTGCCGGTTTTGACGGCCGCAAAACCGCGCGTGGCCAGAGAACTGTCGAGCCCAAAGGTGCGCACGCGGGCGTTGTTGTCGGCCAAGATGTGGGTGGTCAAGTAAGTTGCTGCGGCATCGACAGCGCGCTGAGATTTCCCATTTCTTCCTGGCAAAGCCACCGGCGAATACACACCGCCATTGGCCAAGGCACGGTACGCATTTGTCAAACCCAGCAAGCTGACTTCGGCTCCACCGAGCGCCAAAGCGTTGCCGTAAAAGCCGCCGTTTTGCGGCAGCGCCAAACCCAAAGCGTTGAAGCGTTCCACCAAAGCATCGGGGCCCAACATCGCGCCCACGCGCACCGCAGGCACGTTCAAGCTGGCACCCAGCGCGGTGCGCGCGCTGACCCAGCCTTTGAACTCTTGGTCGTAGTTTTGCGGAATGTAGAGGCCGTTTTGGGTCGCGATTTGCGTCGGCGCGTCGTCCAACAAGCTGGCTGGTGTGATGAGCCTTTTCTCAAACGCCAGCGCGTAGATGAAGGGTTTCAGCGTCGAGCCGGGTTGGCGCCTGGCCAGCACGCCGTCCACTTGCGCTGCGCCCGACAAGTCGCCACTGGAGCCGACCCAAGCGCGCGCTTCGCCGGTGGCGTTGTCGAGCACCAGAACCGCACCGTCTTCGACATTGCGGCCGTGCAGCTCGTTGAGTTGACGCTGCAGCGCGCGGGTGGCCACGCGCTGCGTTTCTGCGTCCAGGGTCGAGTGGGCCGACGCTTTCGAAACCAAGCGCGCGAAGTGCGGCGCGAGTTGTTCAACCAACACCTGTCCGCCTTTGCGCACCAATGCCGTCTCGGTCAACGCCGTGACGCCCACGCAGGACGTGCCTTGCAGCCGCAGCACGGCACAAGCACGCAGCGCCACGGTGGCAGCGGGCGCGTTGGGGCCGCGCAGCAGGGCCGCGGTGATGGCCGCTTCATGCGCGTCCAAACCGCTGGGGTGTTTGCCGAACAGCGTGAGCGACAGCGCGTTGATGCCCACCACCTCGCCGCGAAACGACACCGAGTTGAGATACGCCTCCAGGATGTCGCCCTTGCGCCAACGCGCTTCAATCTGCGTGGCGGTGAGGGCTTGACCAATTTTCTGCGGCACGCTGCGACCCCCCGCAGGCCGCGCCAGGCCGTCATCTATGAGTCCGGCGAGCTGCATGGTCAGCGTCGATGCGCCGCGTGTTTTGGTGCTCCAACTGTTGCGCCAAGCGCTGATGGCAATGGCAGTCCAGTCGACCCCGCTGTGCTCATAAAAGCGCTTGTCTTCGCTGAGCACGACGGCTTGCAGCAGCGCTGGGGATACGTCAGTCAACGCCACCCAGGGCAAGCGCCGTACCGTCATGTCGGTGCGCAGAGTTTGGATGGGTGTGCCGTGGCGGTCGAGCAGGGTGATGTCGGAGGGGCGGTGGGCGGATTTGACTTCTGTGAAGGTGGGGAGGGCTTGACTCGATGAGCAAAACGCGATCAAAGCGAACAGCACAAGCGCCCTTCCCCTTGCAGGGGGAGGCTTGGGGGTGAAGCGGGGCTTTCGAGGCGCATGCGCCGAGCCCGCTGAACGGCATTGGCTTGCAAGCCGATGCGCGGTGCGCAGCTGGGGGTTGAATATCGAAACACTCATCTCTGATTGCCAGACCCAATCGACGCTACGACGCTACGACGCTACGACGCTACGACGCCACGACGCCACCCCCATCCCGACCTTCCCCTTTGCAGGGGGAAGGGGTCATACCAGCCACACCAGCTTTCACGGTGCGACCTCGATCAGCGCATTCGGCATCTCCCCAAAACTCTGAGGCGCATACATCGCCTCCACGCGCGACGGCGGCAACGCAAACCGCCCCGGGTTGTTCAAACGCACGGTGTATTCGACGCTGTGCTTGCCGCGCGGCAAGTATTCGAAATAGCTGCGGAAGGCTTCAAACGTGCGCTCTTCGTACGCGGGCGACACATTGCCCGAGCGCTTTTCCGTGCCTGTGGCAATCGCCGAATCGCGCCCCAAGCCCGACCCCAAAATCGTCGCACCACCAGGCACCGGATCACTCATCACCACCCAGGTCAAGTCACTTTGCGCCTCGACCTCCAAGCGCACACGCATCACGTCACCACGCGACCATTTGCTTTTGTCTTTCTGCTCCACCGCCGTGACGGTGCGCGTCAAGGTGTAGCCCGCGCTGATGTTTTTTTTCAACTGCACGGCGGCCCAACTCTGCACGCTGAGCCACGGTTTGCCGGTGCCTTCCTGCGTCACCGTCAGCGACGAAGACTGCGCAGGCCATGCCAATTTGACGCTGCCACCGGTGGGTGTTTTGCCCCAATCCACGCTGCCGGTTTTGTCACCCAAGCTGGCGCTCATGCCAATCACCGTGAGACCACTCGGCTTCACCGATTCAAACTTGGCGGTGAATTTGTCCAGCGCCAGGGAGCCCCACAAATTGGCGGTGGTCGTCAACCACGCGCCCGATTTTTGTCGGCTCAGCGAGCCCACGACCATGCGCGGCAGGTCGTCCTTCCAGGCCGGGTCGTCCATCACGGCCAACATCAAGCGCGCGGCATTGGCATCGGCGCTGTCCATCAGCCACCACCAAAAGTCGTCTTCCTCGTTGCTGAACTTCAGCGTGGTGCCGGCATAGGTCAACCGGCTGCGGAGGATTTGATTGGCCTCCTCCAGGCGCTTGGTCTGGTTTTGAATGCCGTCGAGCTTTTTCAGTATGCGCAGCCAGTCAATCACCGCAGCCGTGGGCCAAACCGTGGGGGTGATGTTGACCGAGCCCAGCATCTTCGGTTGCGCGCGGCCGTAGCGGCTGAGGGCTTCTATCGCGGCGAGTTTGCGCACATCCAAGTCGGCTTTGGGCGACCAAAACTTGCGCTCGATGCGGCCTTCTACAAACGCCGTCAAACCCGCCAACATCGCGTCGCGTGCGGCTGCGGGCAAATCGAAACCGGCCTCGTGCGTGGCGGCCAACACGTAAGCGGTCAGGCGGTCGCTGCCGCGCGGGCCGTCTTCGGCGCGCGGCGGGAAGTAGCTGGCCAAGCCGTCGCTGTCCAGGTAAGTGGGCAGCGCATTGGCCACCGCCGTCCACATCTTCGCGTCTTTCAAACCGACGGCTTTGGATGTTTTCTGTTCCAGGCACACGAAGGGGTAAGTCTCAAAGTAGCGGCGCAGGCCGGGCAGCGCACCGCTGAGTTGGGGTTGCACGGCCAGCACCAAGCCGCCTCGTTTGATGCCCGCCGCGTTTGTAGTTTCCGCAAGTGCATCGGCAGGTGCCGCAACGGGCAAGGTGAGGCTGCCTTCCAACTGCTGCAAGGTCGCCTGCATCACGCGCACGGGCACGGCGGCGGACACAAGCTGCGTGAACTTGACGCGGTCTTTGCTGCGCGCTGCCCCTTGTTCCTCGGCCGAGGCTTCCCACGTCACGCTGATGGCGTCGAGTGGCACGTTGATGGGCCACACCAATTCGGTGGCCGCACCGGCGGCGATCACCACGTCTTGTGGCGGTAGCGTCAACGGCGCACGAACCAACTCACTGCCTGCGGGCGTATTCACCATGCCCTGCAAACTGGCGCGCACTTTCATTTCGCGCGCCGTGGTGTTGCGCAGCGTCAACATGGCGCTGAACTGATCGCCTTCGCGCACCAAGGGCGGCAAGCCCGACAACATTTGCAAGTCTTGCGTCACGCGTATCGAGGTGCTGCCGTTGCCAAACTTTTGCGCGCCGTCGTCGGCAATGGCCACCAGCTTGAAGCTGGTGAGCGAGTCGTTCAGCGGCACGTCCACCTGGGCCTCGCCGTTGGCATCCAACACCACCGTGGCCTTCCACACCAACAGCGTGTCAAACAGCTCGCGCGTGGCACCGCGACCACCGCCGCCGCCCGCGGCCACGGCCTTGCGGCCGTAGTGGCGGCGGCCAATGATTTCGCCTTGCACGGTGCTGGTTTCCACGCCCCAGGCGCGCTGCTGAACCATGGCGCTGAGCAAGTCCCAACTGGCGTTGCCACTCAGCGCCAACAAGCCTTCGTCCACCGCCGCAAACGCCACCTCGGTGCCTGCCAAGGGCTTGCCTTCAAACAGCACTTTGATGCGCGCCTTCGCGGTTTGACGCACCGCGTATTGCGCCTGGTCTGCGGTGACGCTCACCTGCAATTCATGCGCCTTGCTGCCCACCTTCAAAGCCGCCACGCCCAACTTGAACGCGGGCTTGGCCAAGTCGACCATCGCGGTGGGCGCCTGGTATTCGCGACCTTCATACCAAAAGCTGCGCACCCAATTCATCGGTTCACGCCAACCCCAAGTGAACAGCGAATACCACGGGACCTCGCGAATGCGGCCGCGCAGTGCCAGCACGCTCACGTACACATTCGGGCCCCAGGTTTTTTCTATCTTCAGGCTGACCGTGGGGTCGTCGCCGCGCAAGGTGACCACACGCGTGTCGATCACGCCTTCGCGCTCTACCGACACCAACGCAGTGGCCTCGCGAAACGGCATGCGCACTTGCAGTTGCGCGGTCTCGCCGGGCTCGTAGTTATTTTTTCGGGCAACACGTCGATGCGGTCGTCGTTGTCTTGTGCAAACCAAAGCTCACCCTGCTTGGTAACCCATACGCTCGACGCGGCCTGCACCGCGTTTCCGCTCGCGTCTTTGCTGCCGGCGATGAGCTCCACCTGCCCCGCTTCTTTCAATTCGGCTTCGCACAACAACAAACCCCGGTCGTCGGTGCTGCCACTGCACAACGCGCCCAGGTCACGTGTTTCGGTGCGGTTGTCGTAAGCATAAAAGCCGCCGACCATGCGCTTGCGGGTGCTGATGACTTGGCTCAAGCGGCCGCGCACTTCAAGGCTTTGGCCTTTGATGGCTTTGCCCGAAGTGTCGAGCGCCAAGGCAGTGAATTTCACCTTGCCGCGGTTGCTGGCCCACGAGCCGGTTTTCATGCCCAGCACCACCGCGCTGGGCCACAGCGCGATGGAGGTGGAGGCGGTTTGCACTTCGCCGTTGGGGTCGTTGAAGGTCACCTCGGCAGTGACTTCGCTGGGCTGGCTGACGGCACCAAAGTCTTTCAACGTGAAGACGGCGGCGCCGTTTTTGTCGGTGGTGAGGGCCAGCTTGTCGGCGATGAGTTTGCCGCTTCGGGGTGCGCTGGACGATTCACTTTCTTCATCGCCGCGAGCGTCAGTTTTGCCAGATGCAGTCGGAGGCTCGAACGAAAACTCGCCATAGCCGCTGAAGCTCACATAGCGACTTTTCAATAAGGCGCTGGCACGCGCTGGGGCCATCGCCATGCCACCGCCGGAGAAGTAATTCAACTGCACCGCCACCGCCAATTCTTTGGGCGCAGCAGGTACAAGTTTGGGCCCGCTCACCCGCGCATCGACCAAAGGCAAGCGAAATTCTTCGACCCGAAAACTGCCGCTGCTCACCTGCTGACGGCGCGCCGGCTCAGTGCTTTCACGCTCCAAAATGACCTCGTACAGGCCCAGCTTGGCGGCAGGCGGAATGCTCCAGGCAGACGCCGCACTGCGCACGCCGTTCCAGTTCAGCGGCTGCACAAATTCTTGGCCACTGCCTTGGTGCACCACCTTCATGCGGGTGGGCAAGTCGGATGCCTTGAAGTTGGCCAAACCAGTGCTGACTTCGTTGCGCACAAAGTGCTTCATCGACACCGTTTCACCGGCGCGAAACAGCGAGCGGTCGAACACGGTGGCGGCGCGCGCATCGGCCTGCATGCTGTTGGAAGTCGGCACATTGAAGCGCCACGGTTCTATGCCTTTTTGCCACGTGCTGAACACGAAGGAGGTGTCGATCACGCCCTTCGCATCCGCCTTGATGTCAATTTTTCGGGCGGTGACGAAAAGCCCCGATTCGCCTTCGCATCGCGTCTCGCTGGTGTCCAACACCTTGTCCACTTTGGCCAAGCCCTGGGCATCGGTTTTGCCCGACCACAAAGGCTTGGCGTTGCAGTCGTTCACCGCCACATCGGCACCGGCCACCGGCTTGCCCTTGTCGAGCGACGTGACCCACACCACGCTGTTCTCGCGGCCGTGCTTGAAGTGCACCCCAAGGTTGGTGACCAGCACGCCCGTGCGCACAAACAGTGGCGCTTTTTTGTCGAGCAATGATTCGCCCAGGCGCTGCGATTCGATCTCGACCACGAAGTAGCCCGGCTCAGGCAGTGGTATGCCCACCACCTCGAACGGGCGCGGGTCACCACCGGTCAGCTGAGGCAAGTCAAGCCGCTTGGCATCTTTGTCTGAGGCGAGCAGCGACAGTTCGCGGGTGGGCAGGTAGCGCTCGGTTTTGCGTTTGACCGCACGGCCTTTGGCGTCGGTGTCGTCCTCGAGCGTGAACCAATCTTTCTCGGGCAGACCGTGTGACTCGGCGCTGACCTGCCCGTCGTGATAGCGCGCCACGCGCAGGTACGCATTCAAAATCTCGGCATCGGTTTGCAGCTTCTTCAGCCGCACTTTTCCATCGCTGGCTTGGGGGCGCAGGTCACCTTGCACGTGGCGCAGCGTCACCGGCAACAGCGGGTCAGCCCGCTCAACCACGCCAAACGGCGCGGCAGCAAATTTGGCAATCGGCGGCGCGTCGCCGGTGCTCACTTTGAGCGGAAAGCTGGCGGCGTTGGCCAAGCTGCGACCGGCGTTGTCTTTCAAGCCGCTGGGCATTTCCAGCGTGAAGCTGGCGTTCTCCGGCAGCGGTGTGGGGAAGTTCAACGCGCTCACGTCACCGGCGTTGTCGTGTTTGTCGAACACCGGCATGAGCGTGGCACCGGAGGCCGGCTTGAGCGCCACCTTGGCCGCCCATTCGCGCGGCACCGGCTCAGAAAAAACCAAGCGCATCGGCCGGATTGGCAAGCATGGCGCGTTGGCGCGCTCGCGCTCGCAAGTGAATTCGGCGGTGAACGCGGGGCGCACGGTGTAGCGAAACCTTTGCTCGGTGGACGTGGTGATTTTTGGGTTGGCGGCCGCACCAATGCCCTTGCCCCACACCAAGCGCGCCGCAGCGCCAAAGGGCAGCGGGCGCTTGCAGGTCAGCAACA
>JANPNT010000742.1:0-3461 GCA_031427655.1 Burkholderiales bacterium | reverse complement strand
CACTTGTCAAGCGAGTGTTTAAGTTCTGCGCACTGGCACGTTAAGCTCGCTTTACTTTGACTTTTCGCCCCGGCGCTAAGGATGACCCACAACCTCCCACTGCAACAAGAGGTAAACACAGCAGCAAAACTTCGGACAAATCGGCCGAAAAGGTGTCCCTGCGAGCAGACCCGCGCGGCGAATTGCAAATCGACAAACGCACTGACAAGCGCAGTTTCTTCCAGCGCTTGGTAGAAATGGTGTCACCCGGCCCCGATTCGCGCGACGAGCTAATGGAGACTCTGGCCGACGCCGAGCATCGCGACCTGATCGAGCCCGAATCGCGAATGATGTTGGAAGGCGTGCTGCGCATGGCCGACATGACGGCCGGCGACGTGATGGTGGCCTCGCCGCACATGGACTACTTGGACATTGACGCCGATTACGACGATGTGCTGCACGGCGTGATCAGCACGGGCCACTCACGCTTTCCGGTGTTTGAAGGCCAACGCGACAACATCATTGGCACCTTGATGGCCAAAGATTTGCTCAAACTGCAACGCTCGCCCGAGCTGAATTTGCGCACCTTGTTGCGCCCCGTGGTGTTTGTGCCCGAGTCCAAAGGCCTGAACGAATTGCTGCGCGACTTCCGCTCCAACCGCAACCATCTGGCCATCGTCATCGACGAATTTGGAACCACCGCCGGGTTGCTGACGATTGAAGACGTGCTGGAAGAAATCGTCGGCGAAATCGAAGACGAGTTCGACGACAAAGACGGTGAGTCGAGCATTTACACCTTGGCCGACGGCGGCCAGCGCGTGGCAGGCGACACCGACATCACCGAAGTCAACACCGCTTTCGGAGCCAAGTTGTCCACCGACGACTTTGACTCGATTGGCGGCTTGGTGGCGCACGAACACGGGCGCGTGCCGCGCCGCGGCGAGGCCGTGACTTTGGGCGGCTTGGTGTTCACCGTGATGCTGACGCGCGGCGGCGCGGTGCGTTGGTTCAAAGTGACCCGCGCACCCGAGGACGCGCTGAGCACCGACGGCGGTTGAGCGGTCGAATGCAGTTTTCGCGCGATTCGGCAAGGGACGCGCCCAGGCCGAACCCCAGCCTGCCCTTGATGCTGGACATGCTGTTGATGGCCGCCCTCGGCGCGCTGCAAACCTTCGCCTTTGTTCAGACCGCATGGTGGCCGTTGCCTTGGCTGTGCATCGCGACGCTGGCTTGGCGCCTGAGTGCAGCGTCCGAAAAACGTGCTGCCAGTTTCGGTTGGGCCTTCGGCACGGGGTGGCTGCTGGCGGGCACGTGGTGGCTGTTCATCAGCCTACATCGGTACGGCGGACTGCCCGCTTGGATGGCCGCACTGGCGGTGTTTGCTCTGTGCGCCTTGCTGTCGATTTACTTGGCCTTGGCAATGGCCGCGTTTGCCCGATTTCGCTGTGGCCGGGCGGGCGCTGACGCGCTTTTGTTTGCTGCCGTCTGGATGCTCGCCGAGCTGGCGCGCGCCATCATCTTTACCGGTTTTCCGTGGGTGGCCACCGGCTACTCGCAGGTGGACGCGCCGCTGGCGAAGCTGGCACCGTGGGTGGGCGTTTACGGCATCGGCTTTGTGGTCGCGGCGTTGTCGGCGTGGGCCGCCTTTGCTTTGCTCAACGCTCGCGCCAGGCCGAGCGGCTTGTGGTGGCCCGCAGCGGTGACGGCCATCTTGATGGCCTTCGGCGCGTTCGACTCGGTCGGCTTCACCGAGGCCACCGGCAAGCTCAGCGTCACGCTGATTCAAGGCAATATTCCCCAGGAGGAAAAGTTCGCGGCCGAACGCCAAGGTGCAGCCCTGACTTGGCATTTGGACACGCTGCTGGCGTCGAAAAGCGACCTTGTCATCGCGCCTGAAACCGCCATTCCCGTGCTGCCCGAGCAGCTCCCACCCGGCTTGTGGAACGACATCGCGCAGCATTTCGTCGTTCAGAAGACTCATGCCTTGGTCGGCGTGCCCCTGGGCAATGACGACGTGGGTTACACGAACTCGGCCGTCGGTTTCGGGCCCAAAGCGGGCCCCAACGCAGACAGCTACCGCTACGACAAACACCACCTTGTGCCCTTCGGTGAATTCATTCCCACCGGCTTCAAATGGTTCACTCAGTTGATGAACATCCCGCTGGGCGACTTCAACCGCGGCCCCATCACCGCGCCGTCGTTCACGGTGAAAGCCGAGCGCGTGGCACCCAACATTTGCTACGAAGATTTGTTTGGCGAAGACCTGGCCGCCCGCTTTGTGGACGAAGCTTCCGCGCCCACGCTGTTCGCCAACATCAGCAACATCGGCTGGTTTGGCGACAGCATTGCCATCGCCCAGCACCTGAACTTGTCGCGCATGCGGGCGCTGGAATTTCAAGTGCCCATGCTGCGCGCCACCAACACCGGTGCCACTGCCGTGATCGACCACAAAGGCAAGGTCACCCACAGCCTGCCGCCGCACCAGCGCGGCGTGTTGGAAGCAACCGTGCAAGGCCGCAGCGGCGTGACGCCGTTTGCCTGGTGGGCGGGCAGGTTTTACTTGTGGCCGTTGATTGGTTTGGCGGCGCTGGTGCTGCTGTGGCGCGCCTTCAGGCGACGCTGATGGCGCGGTGCGCCTCTAAAATCGCCTTCCTGGCTCAGCACACGCAATTTGTACACGCAGGCCGCCGCTCCTTTTTCAAGAAACCCACCATGCTGACCTTCCAGCAAATCATTCTTCGCCTTCAGCAATATTGGGACGCCCAAGGCTGCGCGCTGCTGCAACCCTATGACATGGAAGTGGGTGCAGGCACCAGCCACACCGCCACGTTTTTGCGAGCGCTGGGGCCCGAGCCTTGGAAGGCCGCTTACGTGCAGCCCAGCCGTCGCCCGAAAGACGGCCGCTATGGCAACAACCCCAACCGCTTGCAGCACTACTACCAATACCAAGTGGTGCTGAAGCCCGCACCGGCCAACATCTTGGAGCTGTATTTGGGCTCGCTCGAAGCCTTGGGTTTTGACCTGAAAGCCAACGACGTTCGCTTTGTGGAAGACGATTGGGAAAACCCCACGCTGGGCGCTTGGGGCTTGGGTTGGGAGGTGTGGATGAACGGCATGGAGGTCACGCAGTTCACTTACTTTCAGCAAGTAGGCGGCATTGACTGCAAGCCGGTGACCGGCGAAATCACCTACGGCTTGGAGCGCTTGGCCATGTACTTGCAAGGCGTGGCAAGCGTTTACGACCTTGTTTACGCGGCGGGCTCCGACGGAGCGCCTGACTTGAAATACGGCGATGTGTTTCATCAAAACGAGGTTGAGCAAAGCACCTACAACTTCGAACACAGCAGCGTCGATTTTTTGCTGACTGCCTTCACCGAACACGAAAGGCAAGCCAAAAACCTGATGGCGCAAGCCCTCGCACTGCCCGCCTACGAACAAGTGCTGAAAGCCGCACACAGCTTCAATTTGCTCGACGCGCGCGG
>JANPNT010000741.1:0-3324 GCA_031427655.1 Burkholderiales bacterium | reverse complement strand
TCGATCTGCGAGAGGGCGGCGGATAGGGCTTTGGCTTTATTGTCGTCCATGACTGCTCCTTCTTATGTGCCGTCAGCATCCAATGGCGGGCGTCTTTCCTGCCCGGGCTAACACCGAGTACTGTATAAACGTGCAGTAATTGTAGCGGTTGACCCGATCCCCGCGCAAGGGGCTTGCGGATGAATTTTTGACCCGGTGTAAAATTCGCGCTTTCCTCAATTCAGACAACCGCTTGGAGAATCACTATGGCTAAGATTGCGTTCCTCGGCCTGGGCGTCATGGGCTACCCGATGGCCGGACACCAGCTTAAAAAGGGTGGCCACGAGGTCACCGTCTATAACCGCAATCCGGCCAAGGCGGCTCAGTGGCGCAGTGAATACGGCGGGGAGCACGGCGGCAAATCGGCCCCCTCGCCCAAGGCAGCCGCGACCGGCGCCGACATCGTGCTGATGTGCGTGGGTAACGACGATGACGTGCGCTCGGTGGCGTATGGCGACCAAGGCGCGCTTGCCGGCATACGGAAAGGCGCGATCCTGGTCGACCACACGACCGCCTCGGCGATCCTCGCGCGTGAGCTCTATGCCAAGTGTAAAGAGCAGAGCGTCGACTTCATCGACGCGCCGGTGTCCGGTGGCCAGGCAGGCGCGGTCAACGCGCAACTGGGCATCATGTGCGGCGGCGACGAGGCCGTATTTGCGCGTGCCAAGCCCGTGCTCGATGTCTATGCCAAGAGTTGCGTCCTGATCGGCGAAGCCGGTGCGGGGCAACTCACCAAGATGGTCAACCAGATCGCGGTCGCGGGCCTGCTGCAGGGATTGTCCGAGGCGCTCAATTTCGGCAAGAAGGCGGGTCTGGACATCGAAAAAGTCGTCGCCGTGATCTCCAAGGGCGCCGCAGGCTCGTGGCAGATGGACAACCGCTGGAAGGCCATGAATGAAGTCAAATTCGACGGTTTCGGCTTTGCCGTCGACTGGATGAGGAAGGACCTCGGCATCTGCCTGGAGGAGGCCTGGAAGAACGGCGCGCGCCTGCCGGCAATTGCCATGATCGATCAGTACTACTCCCACGTGCAGGCGCGCGGCGGCGCCCGCTGGGATACCTGTGCGCTCATGGATTTGCTGGCCAGGGATTGATATTTGAATCGATATAGATACATTAACTGACATGAGAGCCGCTCCTGTAGCGGCTCTCTTCTTTTAATTTTCAAACTTTAGCCTCCGATGCCCCTGCCTCCGGCCTGGTCAGATGCGCTCGATGATGCAGCCCGGGATGCGCTCGCGCGCGCCGAGGCGCATGTCGCCGCGCGCGAGCGCGAAGGCGTGCGCGTGTACCCGCCCGCGATGCTGCGCTACCGCGCGCTCGAATTGGTCGCACCTGAAGACATCAAGATCGTGATCCTCGGCCAGGACCCTTACCACGGTCCTGAACAAGCCATGGGGCTGGCGTTCTCGGTCCCCTCCGGCGTTCGCGTGCCGCCTTCGCTCAGGAACGTCTTCAAGGAACTCAAAACCGACGCTGGGTTTGACGCCGGCAATCAGGGCGACCTGAGCGAATGGGCGCGCGAAGGCGTGCTGCTGCTGAATACCTCGCTCAGCGTCGAAGGCGGTGCGCCTGCCTCGCACGCGGCCATCGGCTGGGAACAGGTGACCAGCCGTCTGATCGCCTACGCCTCGCAGCGCGCTTCTCCGGCCGCCTTCATGCTCTGGGGCAGGCACGCGCAGACCAAGGCTCCTCTGGTGGACACCGCACGGCATCTGCTGCTGCAGGCGGCACACCCCTCCCCTCTTTCGGCGCGCCGGTTCCTCGGCTGCAGGCACTTTACGCAGGCAAACGCGTTTCTCGCGCAGCGCTCGCGCGCGCCCGTGGCCTGGCGTATAGGAAATTCAAACCACCTTTTCCCTGTGCACGACGGTGTCGCCGGGCCGAGAAGCGGTGACTCACGCGGTGTTTGGTGACAACGCCCCTCTCGCGCGGGTTTGTCGGGCTCTCGTCGGCCCGTCGAGGCCGATTTCGACGTTCTCTGGCCGCCATAGGCGAGCGCAGGCCGCGCCGACCAGAGCACCAAGGTGCGCGGCGAAATGGAATTCGTCGCGGCGTGCAGCCTGCCAAACGACGGCAAGGTCATCGACGATCTGCGCAAGTACGGCTAGGAGCCAATACTGAAGCGGCGATAGCCGTTTCTGCTCGTCATGCGGGTATCATCCGAAGTACTGTCGTACAACTTCGGACGCGAGCTGGAGGTCACCATGAAACTGACCCGGATAACCCTGAATCCCGCACAGATGGGCGGCGTTCCTTGTATTCGAGGGTTGCGCATACCCGTGGCAGCCGTTGTAGAAATGGTCGCTGAGGGCATGTCGGACAAGGCAATTCTTGCGGCCTATCCTGATCTCGAGCCAGACGACATCCGGGAGTCACTCCGTTATGCCGCGCAGGCAGTGCAGGAACGCGAGCTTCCGCTCACGACCCCTTGAGGTTTCTGGTCGACAACGCGCTGTCGCCGCTTGTTTCCGAGCGCCTGCGGTCCGCAGGGCACGACTCGGTTCATGTACGTGTTTGTGCGCGACTAACATTGACCTGTCCTGGGCGCGATTACATTGACCAGGGCTATGGGTATTCAACTACTTGGTTCAATTACGAACTGTGCTGAAGTTGGATGGTCAGCACAATTCGCGCACGGTGGTCAATTGTGATTGCGCACCAACACGGCAGCGCCGCCGGAATGACGAGCCCGGCTTTTCTTGCCCGAAACCGCGGTCGCCGAAGCCAGTTTTCGATCCCGTTGACTGGCTTGACACTACTATCGACTATCGATAGTATTAACGAATGATTGTCTCCTTTGCAGACAAAGTCACCGCGTCCCTCTGGAATCGCGAGTTTGTAAAAAGCGTAGCCGCTCCTGTTGCAAAGACGGCATACAGAAAGTTGTTCCAGCTTCACACGGTAACGCGCTTGCACGACCTCAACGTCCCGCCGGCAAATCGGCTGGAAGCGCTCAAGGGTAGCCGCAAGGGCCAATGGAGTATCCGTATCAACGACCAATACCGGCTTTGCTTTACGTGGCAGGATGGTGAAGTACATGACGTTGAGTTTGTTGACTATCACTGAGATGAACACAAGGAGCCCGACAAAATGGCCAAGCGAAAAATAGCGCTCGTGACACCCGGCGAAGTATTGCGCAATGACTTCCTCGACCCGAAGGGCATCTCGGCTTATCGCCTGGCGGCAGATACGGGTATGACGCAAACACGCGTCAAGGAAATCCTCGACGGTACGCGCAGCGTCACGGCCGACGCCGCGCTGCGCCTGGGGCGGTTCTTCGGT
>JANPNT010000740.1:0-9937 GCA_031427655.1 Burkholderiales bacterium | reverse complement strand
GCCTTTCAAGCGCGGGTTGCTCAGGTCTTCATAGCTTTGAACCCACTGCCCGTTGACGGCCGCCGTGTTGTAGACGATGACGCGAGCGCGTGTAGAAAATGCAGCCCAGTTGGCGGTGCGCAAGCTGGCGGGCACGCGGTCTTGAATCAATTTCGACCCGAGCGCCTGGAACAAACCCGCCTTGTCGGCCAGCTCCAAGCGCGAGGCGTCCACCGTGATCAACACATCGGCCGGGCTGCTGGCACCTTCATTTTTGATGCGCTCCATCAGCTCTTCTTCTTTGCCGTCCAGCCGGTTGATCTTGATGCCGGTTTGGGTGGTGAAGTCGGCATACATCGCTTCGTCGGTTTGGTAGTGACGGGCCGAATAGACATTGACCACCGCAGATGTGCCGGAGGCTGGTGCAGGTGCTGAGGCTTGCGCCTGAACGCCCGTTGCGCCAAGCAGGCTGATGGCCGCTGCTGCGGCGCAAAGTGAATGCTGATTCATGACTTAGACCTTGGATGCGACCGCGAGCTGCGGCAGTACCGTACATCTTAACAGGAACGATTCGCATTTAGCTAATCCGAGGCCTGGGCATGGCTTCATGCCAGACTTCGCAACAAGTTCAAGTCCAACCCACGTTCACTTCAAGCGCACCCTCATGCAAACCGTCAACAAACTGCTTCCCCAGGGTCACGGCCTCAGCCCCGTGATCCTCAAACGCGCCGCCGCCGTCGTGCTCGACTGGGACACACGACAAAAAAGCCGCTTCGACACCGAAGACTCACAAGGCCGCCATTTGGGCGTGTTCTTGCCGCGCGGCACCGTGGTGCGAGGCGGCGATGTGCTGGTCACAGAAGACGGCTCGCTGGTAAAGGTAATTGCCACGCCGCAGCCGGTGATGGTGGTGCGCCACTGCCAGCAACACGGGAGCGCTCACGACCTGCTGCGCGCGGCCTATCACCTCGGCAACCGGCATGTGCAATTGGAGCTGCAAGCCGACGCTTTGCTGCTGGAACCCGACCACGTGCTGGCCGCGATGCTGCGCCAAATGCACTTGCTGGTGACCGATGAATTGGCTCCGTTTGAGCCTGAGGCGGGGGCTTACTCGGAAAGCCATGCACATGCTGATGCGGGCGGACACGGTCATGCTCACTCGCATGACCTTGCACCCGCCGTCGAGGCGCGCAAGGCCATCCCGATTGCCGTGGCCACCAGCACGGCTGCTCCCGCGCCGCACGTCCACGGCCCAGGCTGCGGTCACCACCATTGATGAAGCGAGTCAAACGGCGCGCTGCGCCAACGCTCAGCGCCAGCGCCTTGCTGCAACTGATGCAGCTCGCCTCACCGGCGTTGCCGGTGGGCGGTTTCAGCTACTCCGAGACCTTGGAAGCAGCGGTCAATGCGGGCATCGTCAGCGATGAAGCATCGGCCCAAAATTGGTTGCTGAGTCAACTGCACCTGAGCCTGAGCCGCAGCGATGTCGCTGTGGTTAACAAAGCATTCAGCGCATGGCAGCGCAGCGACTTTGAGCACATCACCGAGCTGAACGCATGGGTCACCAGCTCGCGCGAGAGCAGCGAGCTGCGCCAGCAAACCGAACAAATGGGACGCTCGCTGTGCGCGTGGATGAAAAACCGCTCTGCCGATTCAAAGCACGAAGCTGCACTGGCCCATGTGGCTCAACTCGCGCCGGCGCCCACCTGGCCGGTGGCTTTCGCGCTGGCCGCGTTCCACACCGGTGCGCCTTGCCGTGAAGCGCTGCTGTGCTTTGCATTTGGCTGGGCTGAAAACATGATGCAAGCCGCGCTGAAATCAGTGCCTTTGGGCCAAAGCGCAGGCCAACGCATACTGGCCGCGCTGGGCGCCGACATTCCGTATGCCGTCGATCACGCCATGGGTTTGATGGACAGCGAACGGGTGGCTTTCACGCCGATGTTGGCCATCTTGTCGGCGCAACATGAAACTCAGTATTCCCGCCTCTTTCGGTCTTGACTCGCATCAACATGAACCACTTGCACAGCATCAAAAACCGAACCAAAAAACTGCCACCCCTGCGCGTGGGCGTGGGCGGCCCCGTCGGCTCGGGCAAAACCACTTTGGTTGAAATGCTGTGCAAAGCCATGCGCACGCAGTACGACTTGGTGGTGGTGACAAACGACATCTACACCAAGGAAGACCAGCGCTTGCTTACCGTGGCCGGGGCGCTGGAGGCCGACCGCATCATGGGCGTGGAAACCGGCGGCTGCCCGCACACCGCCATCCGCGAAGATGCGTCGATCAACCTCGAAGCAGTAGACCGCATGTTGGAAAAATTCCCCAACGCCGACATCGTTTTCATCGAGTCCGGCGGCGACAACTTGGCCGCCACCTTCAGCCCCGAGTTGAGCGACTTGACGCTGTATGTGATTGACGTGGCCGCCGGTGAAAAAATTCCCCGCAAAGGCGGCCCCGGAATCACCAAGAGCGACCTTTTTGTCATCAACAAAACCGACCTCGCTCCTTACGTGGGTGCCGATTTGAACGTAATGCACGCCGACACCACGCGCATGCGCACCACCGCACTTGGCCTGAAGCCTTTCGTGATGACGAACCTGAAAACTCGTTCGGGTTTGGACGAAGTGATTGCCTTCATCGAGACCAAAGGCTTGCTGAAATCGCTTTAACTTTCAATTGATTGCCCGGCGGCGCAACCGCGCAGACGTGTCGGCCGCCGCCGCTTGCAAGGCTTCCACAAAAGCATCGCGCAGCGGGTTCACGGTGCGCAACTCGGGTGTCACCAAACCCACATGAAACGGGATGGAGATTGACAGCGCGCGGATGTGCAAATCGGGCCCCGCCAATTCCAGGGCCGTGAGCGGGTTGACGATGGCCACGCCCAAGCCCTGGCGCACCAGCGAACACACGGACATCGCGCTGGTCGCCTCAATGTGCAGTTGGCGTGGCACGCCATGTTCGTCGAACATGCCGTCGATGAGTTGGCGGTAAGGGTCAGATGGAGCCAAGCTGATAAAGCGCTGTTGCGCAAAGTCTTTGGGCCGCAACACCCGCTTGGCCAGCAGCGCATGGCCGCCGGGCAGCACGGCCACTTCATCGGCTTGCAGCAAAGCAGTCAGCCGCGTGCCGGGTGGCGCGATCAGGCGTTCTATCAAACCCACATCAAAACGCTGCTCGGTGAGCGACTGTTCGAGCTGAGGCGACTCTTGCGGCGTCAGCGTGAAAGCGGCTTGCGCTTGCTGGCTCACAAAGCGTCTGACCGCATCAGGCAACAGCGCATGCGCGAGCGCGGGCAAGCAAGTCACGTTCAATCGGGCATGTGCAAACTGGCGCAGGCTGATGGCCGTGGCTGCAATGCGCTCCAAGCCGATGTAGCTGCGCTCTACTTCTTCCAACAAAGCCAGCGCCCGCGCGGTGGGCTGCAAGCGGCCGCGCACGCGGTCAAACAGTTGCAAGCCCAGAACTTGTTCGAGCCTCGCCAGCTCGCGGCTCACGGTGGGCTGCGAGGTGTTCAAGGTGTCGGCCGCCCGCGTGACGTGGCCGCTGGCCATGACGGCGCGAAAAATATCGATTTGACGGTGAGTGAGCTGCATTCACAGAGCATATCCAATCTGCATAGCGTTTAAAAGAAATCAACATTGCTTGAATGACGCTGCGCAGGCAACATTACGCTCATGAATCCGTTCAAAGACCAAACCCTGCGCGACTTGGCGCAACACCACGGCACGCCGCTGTGGGTGTACGACGCCGCCACCATCCGCGCGCGCATTGCATCGCTGAAGTCGTTTGACATCATTCGCTACGCCCAAAAAGCCAACTCGAATGTGCATTTGCTGCGCCTGATGCGCGAGCAAGGCGTGAAGGTGGACGCGGTGTCGCTGGGGGAAATCGACCGCGCTGTGAAAGCGGGCTATCTGAACAATGACATCGTCTTCACCGCCGACCTGTTCGACCACGCCACCCTCGCCCGCGTGGTGGCGGACGGCATCGCGGTGAATGCGGGGTCTGTTGACATGCTGGGCCAGTTGGGGCGAGCAAGTGCAAGCCAGCCCGGCCACAAAGTGTGGCTTCGCCCGCCCCACAAAGTGTGGCTTCGAATCAACCCCGGTTTTGGTCATGGTCACAGCAACAAAACAAACACCGGCGGCGAGCACAGCAAGCACGGCATTTGGCACACCGACGTGCCTGCCGCGCTGAATGAGATTGACCGACACGGCCTGCACTTGGTGGGCCTGCACATGCACATTGGCTCGGGTGTGGACTACGCCCATTTGGAGGAAGTGTGCGATGCCATGGTCGAGCTGGCGCGCACGGTGAACCGGCCGCTCGAGGCCATCTCCGCAGGCGGTGGCTTGTCGATTCCTTACCAAGCCGGTGAGCCCGAGATCGACACGGCGCACTACTTCAACTTGTGGGATGCCACACGCCGACGCATCGAAGCCAACCTGGCTTGCAAGCTGAAACTGGAGATCGAACCCGGGCGCTACCTGGTGGCCGAATCGGGCGTTTTGCTCGGCGAAGTGCGCGCCCAAAAACACCAAGGCAGCAAACACTTTGTGCTGGTGGACGCAGGTTTCAACGACCTGATGCGCCCGTCGATGTACGGCAGTCACCACGGCATCAGCGTGCTGAAAGCTGACGGTACGGTGCCTTCAACTGCCACCTCACCGGTGGTCGTGGCCGGGCCGCTGTGTGAGTCGGGCGATGTGTTCACCCAGGGTGAAGGCGGCGTGGTGCTGACGCGCGAATTGCCTGCGGCCGAGGTCGGCGATTGGCTGGTGTTTCACGACACCGGCGCTTACGGCGCGTCAATGTCATCGAACTACAACACGCGCCCGCTGATTGCCGAAGTGTTGGTGGAAGGTGACAGCAGCCGCCTGATCCGCCGACGCCAAACCACGGCGGAGTTGCTGGGGTTGGAGGACTGCTGAGGGGTCTGTTCAAGCCTTCATCGCAGAGACGCAAGGACGCAAGGACCAGAGGAAGTCAGAGGAACGCAGAGGAACGCAGAGAAATTCAAACGCTGCTGGCTTTCAAGCTGCTCTGACTTACTTACTTTTCCTCGGCCTTTCTCTACGGCCTTCGCGCCTGTGCGGTGAAGCGCATGCCCTCGGCGAAGTCGGCTCTTTAGAATCGCGCCATGAGCACACCGACCCAAGTGGCGCGAACCTCGCTGCGCGACATCGGGCCCGGCTTGTTGCTTGCGGTGATGGGCGCTGTGGCCTTCTCAGGAAAGGCCATCATCGTGAAGTTGGCCTATCGGCACGGCGTGGACGCGGTCACGCTCATCATGTTTCGCATGCTGTTTGCGCTGCCGCTTTTTGTGGCACTGGCGTGGTGGGCGGGACGCGGCAAAACGGCACTCACGCGGCGTGATTTGTGGGCCGTGCTCGGTTTGGGCTTTTGCGGCTACTACCTGGCCAGCTTCTTGGACTTTGCGGGCCTGCAATACATCAGCGCCAGCCTGGAACGCTTGATTCTTTACCTCAACCCGACCTTGGTGTTGTTGTTGGGCGTGATGGTGTTTGGCAAGTCCGTCACGCGCCTTCAGGTGGTGGCTTTGGCCGTGAGCTATGCCGGTGTGATGCTGGTGTTTGCACACGAAATCACCGTGGTCGGCCCGCACACCGCATTGGGCGCGGCTTTGGTGTTGGGCAGCGCACTGAGCTACGCGGTCTATCTGTCGTACAGCGGCCAAGAAGTCAGCCGCCTGGGTGCCCTGCGCCTGGCCGGTTGGGCCACCAGCGTGGCCTGCGTGTTGTGCATCGTGCAGTTTGTGGTGCTGCGACCGATGTCGGCTTTGAATGTGGCTCCGCAGGTCATCACCCTGTCGGTGGTCAACGCTACGCTGTGTACGTTTGCGCCGGTGTTGATGGTGATGATGGCCATTGAGCGCATTGGTGCCACGCTCACTGCGCAGACCGGCCTGATCGGACCGCTGTCCACCATCCTGATGGGCGTTTTCGTTCTGGGCGAGCCCTTCACCGTGTGGATTGCGGCGGGCACCGTGCTGGTGTTAACCGGGGTGTGGTTGTTGGCCAGGTGGCGTTGAGCTGGTTTCCCACACCAACATGGCCGCAGCCAAGTCTTCCAAGGCGCTGCCGACCGACTTGAAAACGGTGCGTTGATGTTCATTGCGCGCAGCCGGTTGCCGTGACAAGCTGGCCAAAGTGCCACGCACATCGGATGCGCTGAACACGCCGCGCACCAAGGGCCCGATCAGCTCACCGCTTTTTTGCAAGGCTTCTTCGGTGTCCACGTAGATTGCTGCGCCCGCAAAACAAGCGTCGTCGGCTTCGCGCATCGCGGGTGTGAAGCTGCCAATCAAGTCAAGGTGACTGCGCGGCTGCAACCACGCCCCTTCGATCAGGGGCAGGGTCGCCAAAGTGGCGCAACTGACGATGTCGGCTTCGCGAACTGCACTTT
Organism: Burkholderiales bacterium; assembly: GCA_031427655.1. Taxonomy (GTDB): domain Bacteria; phylum Pseudomonadota; class Gammaproteobacteria; order Burkholderiales; family Burkholderiaceae_C; genus JANYJJ01. The sequence continues at coordinate 3,532 of JANPNT010000740.1, read as the reverse complement.
GCAAGTCGGCAGCGGCATGCGCGTTGTGGCCTAGATTGCGCAGGGCTGTGGCCAAAGCTTCGCTGTGGTCGAGCTTGCGCGCCCACACCGTGACGCGCTGAATTGGCAGCACCGCGCTGTAGGCGTCTGGCAGCAAACGAGCGATGCGTCCTGCGCCGACGATGAGCAGATGCTCGGCATCGGAAGACGCCACGAATGACGCCGCCAGCGCCGACGCAGCGGCCGTGCGCCGGGCGGTGATTTCGTTGCCGTCCATCAGCGCCAAGGGCACGCCGGTGGTGGCGTCGAACAGCACATACGCGGCATGCAAACCCGGCAGCCCGCGCGCGGCATTTCCGGGTGCTATGTTGATGGTCTTGATACCGTAGTAGCGCCCTTCCAACCACGCGGGCATCAACAGCGAAGTCAGGCGTTCACCGTTCGGTGCGGCGAGCTCGTGCACATGGCGCGCAGGCACAACGCAGTCGGCCACAAACATCTGGCGCAGGGCGGGAATGAGCCGCTCAAACGGCAAGGCGATTCGGGTGGCGCTGGCGTCAAAAACTTGCATAAAGTGAATGCGAAAATTCGAGCTTCAGAATAGCGTTTTGAAGGAGTGGCTCGTGAAGCTTTACGGATTTTTTCGCAGCGGCACCTCGCACCGTTTGCGCATTGCGCTCAACCTCAAAGGCTTGAGCTTTGATGCCGTGGCGGTGGACCTGCGCACCGAACAACATTCGGCCAAAGCCTACAAGGCCATCAACCCGCAAGGCTTGGTGCCCGCGCTGGTGAGCAACGGCGAGGTCTACATCCAATCGCCCGCCATCATCGAGTGGTTGGAGGAAACGCATCCCCAGCCCCCGCTGCTGCCTGTCGGCGCGACAGACCGTGCCCATGTGCGCGCGCTGGCGGCCTTGGTGGGCTGCGACATCCACCCCGTCAACAACCGGCGCATTTTGGAAACCTTGCGCCATGAATTTGGGGCCGACGAGGCCGCCATCAACCGCTGGTGCAGCCGCTGGATCAGCGACGGCTTCGATGCCTTCGAAGCCTTGCTGGCACGCGATGCGAAGCGCGGAAATTTCTGCTTTGGCAACACACCCACACTGGCCGATGTTTACTTGGTGCCGCAAGTGGAAAGTGCCAAGCGCTTCAAAGTTGACATCGCGCGCTGGCCGCACATTCAGGCCGTTGAAGCCGCGTGCATGCAGTTGGATGCCTTCAAATTGGCGGCACCAGCGCTGCAGCCCGACGCATCTTGATGCCCGTGGCTTGAGCCGTCAGCGCGTGGCGTCGGTTGGTGACCTGCGGCGAGAAACGTCAGGACAAGCTGACGGAGGTGTGCTGCTTGCAGGCCATGCGCTGCGCCCGGTGCACCGCTGGCCGCGCGAGGTTCTAATCCGCAGCGCTGTCCCACACCGAACCTGACACCGGAGACCCACTTTGTCCAACGCCTACATCCTCACTTTGTCTTGCCCCGACCGCAGCGGCATCGTCCACGCAGTCACGGGGTTTTTGGCTGCGACAGGGGCCAACATCACCGAAGCCGCGCAGTACAACGACCAAACCACCGGCTTGTTTTTCATGCGCACGCGCTTTGATTGCGCCGACGCCGAAACAGGCGCTTCGCTGCGCGAAGGCTTCAGCGCTTTGGCCAGCAGCATGCAAATGACATGGGAACTGCACAGCGCCAACGCGCGGCTGCCCACCGTCATCATGGTCAGCAAACTCGGTCACTGTTTGAACGACTTGCTGTTCCGTCACCGCAGCAATTTCATGCCGCTGGACATCAAGGCCATCGTCTCCAACCACCGCGACTTTTATCAACTGGCGGCCTCGCACAACATCCCCTTCCATCACATCCCGGTCACGCCCCGACACCAAGGCGCAGGCCGAAGCCAAGCTGCTCGACATCGTGAAGCAAGAGGGCGCTGAACTGGTGGTGCTGGCCCGCTACATGCAGGTTTTGTCCAACGATTTATGTCGCGCGCTGGCGGGCAAAGCCATCAACATTCACCACTCGTTCTTGCCCAGCTTCAAAGGCGCACGACCCTACCAACAGGCGTTTGACCGAGGTGTGAAAACCATCGGCGCCACGGCGCACTACGTGACCGCCGATTTGGACGAAGGCCCGATCATTGAACAAGGCACCGCTCGCGCCACGCATGCCATGGACGTGGGCGAACTCACCGCCATCGGCCGCGATGTTGAAAGCTCAGTGCTGGCCCGCGCCGTGACATGGCACGCAGAGCGCCGCGTGCTGGTTAATGGGCACAAGACCGTGGTCTTTCAGTAGCACCGTGGTCTTTCAGTAGCCATGGTGGTGTTTCAGTGAGAGCGGTGTTGACTTGAACCGGCCAAGCAGACACATTATCATGCACATGTGCATATTTTGATCTCAATCCCCATGAAAACCGAACGCGTGACCCTGTTGACTTCGCCCGACTTCAAGGCGTTTTTGAACGCCGAGGCGCACCGTGAAGGCGTCAGCGTGGCTGAATTGGTTCGCACGCGCTGCGAACGCCGTCCCACCGACGATGAGCAACTTCTGACCGAGCTGACCCGCGAATTGAAGCAGTCTGTGGCCCGGGCCAAACGCTTGCTCAAGAGCGGCATGGACGAAGCGCTGGCAGTGTTGACTGAACTGCGCTCACAGCGCGCCGACCCCATTCAGAACCAAGCGCTTGTTCGACCCCAACGCATGCCGTCGAAGGCGGCAGCACGCCCAGCTGCCGTCGAAAGCAAACCGAAACCGAAACCGAGAGCAAAACCGAACGCGAAAGCGATCAAACCATGAGCGTGGTCAGCGAGGCACTGGGCGCGATCAAAGACGCGCTGAAATTGGCCGACGACGTGAAGCGCGTGGGCGACACGCTCAAAGAAGTTTCCAAAGAACTGCGCGACCAAGACCGACGCATCATTCGACTGGAAGCGAAATGGGAAACCGCCATGGAGTTTTCAGTCGCCCGCAGCGGGGTTGTGCGTCAGATTGAAAACAAAGGTTGAAGCCTGGCTCAATCAGGTTGGCCTCGTCACCGCCTTGCGGGCCGTGCTCGCTTCCGTACAGTTCAGCGTTTCCGGCGCGCAGCGCCAAGCCCTGAATGTTGCGGTGCCCCAAGCTCCACACTTCGGCCGCAGCCCCTGCGGTTTTGACAAACGGGTTGTCCGCCGGGGCGCGGCCCTCGGCGTCGATGCGAATGATTTTGCCAAGGTGGTGGGCCGGGTTTTGCGCGTCGTCTTTGCGAGAAAAACAGTCGCCCAAGCCGACGCTCAACATGCCGTCAGTGCCAATGACGATGCGCGAGCCGCAGTGATGCTGGCTGCTGACTTTGGGCTTCTGACTGAAGATGGTGCGCACCTCTTGCAGCTTGTCGAGCCGGCACACGGCCGTCGCGTTCAACAATGCGAAGGCGGCCCGCTTTCTCCGTCACCAGCATGCGCCCATCGGGCAAGAAGGCAAGCGCCCGAGGGTTGGCCAATCCTTGGGCCACCACGACGGGTTTCAGGGTTTGCGCCTCAGCGGCGCGCGGGTTGAACAAGGCTGTGGCAAGGA
>JANPNT010000739.1:0-15052 GCA_031427655.1 Burkholderiales bacterium | reverse complement strand
CCGAGTCCCGGTACTCGGAAGCCGATGGGGTTACCCGTTGAAGCTTCGATGGAAGTGGTTTTGAAACTCTGGCGGGATCGTTCGGTAAAGATGTAATTTCTAAAAACAAGCCCAGTAAATCAGCCCTGCGTTGTTGCAATAACAGCGCGATGAATTACCGGAACTCCACCCCAAACCCCGCAGCGTTCGCTGCACCGAAAATATCCCATGTCACAAACTCAAGCTGCCGGCACCGCGCCCGGCATGGAATCTTTTGCTGCTCTGTTTGAAGAGTCGCTGCAACGCTCAGAGATGCGCACCGGCGAGGTCATCACCGCCGAAGTGGTTCGCGTCGAGCACAGTTTCGTGGTCGTCAACGCAGGCCTGAAATCAGAAGCCTACGTGCCGATTGAAGAATTCAAGAACGACATCGGCGAACTCGAAGTTCAAGTCGGTGACTTCGTTTCGGTGGCGATTGACGCCGTCGAAAACGGCTACGGCGACACCATTTTGTCGCGCGACAAGGCCAAGCGTTTGGCCTCGTGGCTGTCGCTGGAAACATCGCTGGAGTCTGGCGAGTTCGTGACCGGCACCGTGAACGGCAAAGTCAAAGGCGGCCTGACCGTGTTGGTCAACGGCATCCGTGCTTTCTTGCCGGGCTCGCTGCTCGACACGCGTCCGGTGAAAGACATGAGCCCCTACGAGGGCAAGACCATGGAGTTCAAGGTCATCAAGCTGGACCGCAAGCGCAACAACGTCGTGTTGTCACGCCGCGCAGTGGTTGAGGCGTCGATGGGCGAAGAGCGCGCCAAGCTGATGGAAACGCTACGCGAGGGTGCCATCGTGACCGGCGTGGTGAAAAACATCACCGAATACGGCGCGTTCGTGGACCTCGGCGGCATCGACGGCTTGCTGCACATCACCGACATGGCATGGCGTCGTGTGCGCCACCCAAGCGAAGTCGTGACGGTGGGCCAAGAGCTGAGTGCGAAGATTTTGAAGTTCGACGCCGAGAAGAACCGCGTCTCGCTGGGCATCAAGCAATTGGGCGACGACCCTTGGCACGGTGTAGCGCGCCGCTACCCGAACAGCACCCGTTTGTTCGGCAAGATCACCAACATCGCCGACTACGGCGCGTTTGTGGAAATCGAGCCGGGCATCGAAGGCTTGGTGCACGTGTCGGAAATGGACTGGACCAACAAGAACGTCGCGCCAAGCAAGATCGTTGCTTTGGGTGATGAAGTCGAAGTCATGGTTCTGGAAATCGACGAAGACAAGCGCCGCATCAGCTTGGGCATGAAGCAGTGCAAAGCCAATCCGTGGGAAGAGTTTTCCACCACGGTGCAGCGCGGTGACCGCGTCAAAGGCCCCGTCAAATCCATCACCGACTTCGGCGTGTTTGTGGGCCTGGCCGCTGGCATCGACGGCTTGGTGCACTTGTCTGACCTGTCTTGGCACGAGCCAGGCGAAGCGGCTGTGCGCAACTACAAGAAGGGCCAAGAAGTTGAGGCCATCGTCTTGGCAGTGGACGTGGAACGCGAACGCATTTCGCTCGGTATCAAGCAGCTCGACTCCGATCCGTTCACCGCTTACACCGCCGTCAATGACCGCGGCATGACGGTGACTGGCAAGGTCAAGTTGGTGGACGCTCGTGGCGCTGAAATTCAGCTCAACGAAGACGTGACCGGCTATCTGCGCGCTTCTGAGATCAGCCGTGACCGAGTCGAAGATGCGCGCTTGTTGCTGAAGGATGGCGACGAAGTTTCGGCCGTGATCATCAACGTCGACCGCAAGACGCGTTCGATTCAGCTGTCGGTCAAAGCCAAAGACAATGCCGACAACCAAGAAGCGATGCAGCGTTTGTCGCAGACCAGCGAGCGTGAGAACGCTGGCACCACCAGCCTGGGCGCTTTGCTGCGCGCCAAGTTGGACAATCAAGGCAGCAACTCGTAAGAGTTCAAGCACCTTGGAAACACCGGTCGGTTCACGCGAATTGGAAGTTTCATGACGCGCTCCGACTTGGTGGTGCAGTTGGCCGAACGCTTCAGCCAACTCACCCACCGCGACACCGAGTTCGCGGTGAAGACGATGTTGGACGCCATGTCCGACGCGCTGGCACGGGGCCACCGAATTGAGATTCGGGGCTTCGGCAGTTTTTCTATCAATCGCCGACCTCCGCGCATGGGCCGCAATCCGCGCTCTGGCGAACAGGTGGTGATTTCCGAGAAGCTGGTGCCGCATTTCAAGCCCGGCAAAGCGCTGCGCGAATCGGTTGACGAGCAATTGCCTGTCGAAGACGACACTGGCCCGCACGACGAAGTGATGGTGATTTCCGCGCCTCGCTCGGCGACGTGATCTCGGCCCGAAGCAAGCTTTACCCCACTCGGCGCCCGCAGCGCGAATTAAACTGCAGCGTCCTCGAGTTGGAGCCGTGATGCGATTCTTCGTGTGGGTCTTCAGAGCCTTCGTTTTTTTCGCCCTGTTCGCGTTTGCGCTGAACAACCAGCAAGACGCGGTGATGCGTCTTTTTTTCGGCCAAGAGTGGCGCGCGCCCATGGTCTTCATCGTGTTGGTGGCCTTTGGTGCCGGTTGCGCTTTTGGCGTTGTGGCGATGGTGCCCAGCTGGTGGAAACACCGGCGCGAAGTGCAACGCTTGCAACCCACTGAACCCACCGCCCCGGCCATGCTGATCCAGCCCGCCACCGTTCCCGAGCACCCGCCGCGCGATGGACTTTGATCTGTCTTGGTTGCTGCTGGCCTTGCCTGCCGCGTTTGCGCTGGGCTGGTTGGCCTCTAGGTTCGACATACGCCAGTGGCGGCGCGAACAACGCGACTCTCCCAAGGCTTACTTCAAGGGTCTGAACTTCTTGCTGAACGAGCAGCAGGACAAGGCCATCGACGCATTCATCGAAGCGGTTCAACAAGACCCCGACACCTCGGATTTGCACTTTGCCTTGGGCAACTTGTTTCGCCGTCGTGGCGATTACGAACGCGCGGTGCGGGTTCACGAGCACCTGCTCAGTCGCGCCGATTTGCCCGCGTCTGAGCGCCAACGCGCGCAGCACGGTTTGGCACAGGACTACATGAAAGCCGGGCTGTTTGACCGCGCTGAGACGGCTTGGCGCGCTTTGTCTGGCACGCCTTACGACACCGAGGCGCAGTTGGCCTTACTGACGCTGCACGAACGCTCGAACGACTGGCGCGCCGCCGTCCAAGACGCGCAAACTTTGGAGCGCAGCGGAGCAGTCTCGTACACGGGTTCTTACGCCACGCGCATCGCGCACTACTGGTGCGAGTTGGCGGTAGAGGCCGATGCCAAAGGTGCAACGGCCGACGCCACCGAAGCACTGCGCCAAGCACAGGCCAGTGCGCCCCAAGCGGCACGTCCTTTGGTGATGGCGGGTCAACGTGCGCAAGCGGCAGGTCAACCTCAGCAAGCCCTCACCGAGTGGCGGAAATTGTTGACTGCGCATCCCGGCAGCTTCGGTTTGGTGGCGGTTGAATTTGCCAATTGCGCACTGGCCTGCGGCGGCGACGGCACCGAAGCACAGCGCGCGCTGACCGAGCTCAACGCGCTTTATTTGCAAAAGCCGTCGCTCGACTTGCTGGCTGCTTTAGCGGTGTTGTCGCCGTCGCCGCTATCGCAACATCAACGCGCCGCGCAGCACCTGGCCGCGTCACCCAGCTTGTCGGCCGCAGGCGAATTGCTGAGGCTGAGAACCGCTGAAAACAAATCCTTCGATGACCTAGAGGCCGCGCAAATCGCCGCAGCCATCGCACAAGCATCCAAACCACTGCAGCGCTATCGCTGCGCGGCCTGCGCCTTCGAAGCGCAGCGCTTTTTTTGGCACTGCCCCGGGTGTTTGAATTGGGACACCTACCCACCGCAACGCACTGAGGATTTGGGATGAGTTTGAAAGTCAGTGCGAGCGCATTGGACGCGGCCAAGGTACTGGTGGTTGGCGATGCCATGCTGGACCGCTATTGGTTCGGCGCGGTCGAGCGCATCTCGCCCGAAGCCCCGGTGCCGGTGGTGCGCGTCACGCGCGAAGAAGAACGTTTGGGCGGTGCTGCCAACGTCGCTTTGAATGTGAAAACGCTCGGCGCACAGGCCACACTGCTGACCGTGGTCGGCAACGACGAACCCGCGTGCAAACTGCGCCAATTGCTGGAACAGCAAGGTGTGACCACCCTGCTCGGTGAAGACCCCAAGCTCTACACCATCGTCAAGCTGCGCGTCATTGGCCGCTCCCAGCAACTGATACGCATCGACTTCGAAAACCAACCCGACCACGAAGTGCTGCACAGCATGTTGGGAGACTATGAACGCGTGCTGGGCCAACACCAAGCCGTGCTTTTCTCCGACTACGGCAAAGGCGGGCTCACCCACATTCCTCGCATGATCGAACTGGCGCGCGCTGCCAATAAGCCGGTGCTGATCGACCCCAAGGGCAGCGACTACAGCCGCTACGCCGGCGCCACCGTGATCACGCCCAATCGCGCGGAGTTGGCACAAGTGGTGGGCAGTTGGAACAGCGAAGCGCAGTTGCATCAGCGTGCTCAGGCACTGCGCGAGCAGCTGGGTTTGGCAGGGCTGCTGCTCACGCGGTCTGAAGAAGGCATGTCGCTTTTCGACGCGCAAGGCCACACCCAAGTGCCCGCGCAGTCGCGCGAAGTTTTTGATGTGACCGGCGCAGGCGACACCGTCATCGCCACTATGGCCGCCATGTTGGCCTGCGGTTTGAGCCTGCGCGACGCGATGCCGATTGCCAACCGCGCAGGCAGCATCGTGGTGGGCAAGTTCGGCACCGCAAGCGTCAACCACCAGGAGTTGTTCTCTTGAAAATAGCTCAATGAAAGTCACTCTATGAAGATCGCGGTCACAGGCGCGGCCGGCATGATCGGCAGCAACCTCGTTCATGGCCTCAACGCCCTTGGCATCACTGACGTGATTGCGGTCGATGATCTGACCGACGGCCCCAAATACCGCAACCTGCTAGGCGCGCAGATCAGCGACTATTTCGACAAGGACGATTTCTACGCCCGCTTCGCGCGTGGCGACTTTGGCAAAGTAGACGCCGTGCTGCACCAAGGCGCTTGTTCCGACACCATGGAGCACAACGGCAAGTTCATGCTCGACACCAACTACCGTTGCTCAAAGAATTTGCTCGACGCTTGCCAATCGCAAGGCACACGCTTGCTCTACGCCTCGTCAGCCGCCACTTACGGCGGCAGCGCGTCATTCATCGAGCGGCCTGAGTTTGAGCAGCCGCTGAATGTGTACGGCTACTCCAAGCTGCTGTTCGACAACGTGGTGCGCCGCATGATCGCGACGCCGCAGTCGGGCCAAAGCGCGCAAGTGGTGGGCTTTCGCTACTTCAACGTCTACGGTCCGCGCGAGCAGCACAAAGCGCGCATGGCCTCGGTCGCGTTCCATCACTTCAACCAGTTTTCAGAAACCGGCAAGGTCAAGCTCTTCGGCGAATACGGCGGCTACGCGCCCGGCGGCCAGTCGCGCGACTTTGTGTTCGTCGAAGACGTGGTGGCCGTGAACCTGTGGTTCTTGCAGCATCCAGACCAAAGCGGCATCTTCAATTTGGGCACGGGCACAGCGCAAGCTTTCAACGACGTGGCGCTTGCCACGGTAAACGCGGTGCGCGCATCAACAGGTGACGCGGCGTTACCTTTACAAGACTTGGTGAAGCAAGGCTTGGTGGAATACATCGCCTTCCCACAAGCGCTGGTGGGCAAGTACCAATGCTTCACCCAGGCAGACTTGACTGCCCTGCGCGCCACCGGCTGCGACCATCGCTTCGCCTGCGTAGCTGAAGGCGTAGAACGTTATGTCACCTGGATGTCGGCTCAAGCCAAGATGTAAGTCAACGGCGCGGACAGGCTTGCCGTTATATGCCAAGGCGGCAACGCGGCAGACCACCCATCAGTGAATGCCGAGTCAACGGCCCGGCAAACGCATGGTGCGTTTGTTGTTCAAGCCGCGGCCATCTTTGTAGCTACCACTTTAAGGAAATAACATGTTCAAAACACTTTTGGCCACCGTGCTGGCACTCTTCGCCGCTGCTGCTTTCGCAGTGGACGTCAACAAAGCAACATTGGCCGAACTGGAAGCCGTGAAGGGCATCGGCCCAGTCATCGCCGCCAAAATCATGGACGAGCGCAAGAAGAGCTCGTTCAAAGACTGGGGCGACATGGTCGAGCGAGTCAAAGGCGTGGGCGACGGCAACGCTGCCAAGTTCTCCACCGAAGGCCTGACGGTCAACGGTGCTGCATTCAAAGGTGCCGCTGCCGCTCCAGTTGCTGCCGCCAAGAAGGACGACAAGCCTGCTGCCAAACCGGCACCTTCAGCATCAGCCGCCAAAGCAGCCGCCACGCCCGCAGCCACACCAGCAGCATCATCAGCGAAAGCTCAAATGAAGAAAGACGAAAAGAAAGAAATGGCCACCGCCGCCGCCAAACCCGCGGACGACAAAAAAGCCGCCGCAGCCAAAGAGAAAGCTGACAAGAAAGAAGCTGCTGCCAAAGCCAAGGCCGACAAGAAAGCCGACAAAGCAAAAGCCGCTGACGGCAAAGCTTCAGAAGCCAAGAAATAAGCTGGTTTGCTTCGACAAAAAAGCCCCGCGATGCGGGGCTTTTTTTATGGCTTCTATTCAGACGCTGCGCGCAGCGCGCCTTCGCTCCTTTCCCTTGGCAAAGGGAAGGCGGGGATGGGGTGAAACCGTGTAAGTAAGGCTGCCTGTGTTCAAAGTTCGTACCCCCCAGCTGCGCACGGCGCATCGGCTTACAAGCCGATGCCGTTCAGCGGGCTCGGCGCATTCGCCTCGAAAGCCCCGCTTCAACCCCTGCACTCCCCTGGCATAGGGAGGGAGCAATCCCCTCAGTCATAGACCACCCCGGCTTTGCCGCCATGCGCGTTCAGCCGCCATGTCTCCAACGCCGCATCACTCGGGAAAAACTTCGCCGCTTCACCCAAGTCCAATTCACCGCTGGCTTCATCGCGCTCCAACAACAAGCGCACACCCAATCCGTGCGACACATCGCCCAGTTCGGTACTCATGCGTTTGACGGGATGGTCGCGCAGCACCTCGGCCACCGGCGGCACGCGGCCATTCACCTCCACGCGGAGGTACTTGCCAAAGCGACAACGCGCGGTCGGCAAGTCCCACAGGGCTTGCACGGTCAAGCGCAGACCGCCTGAAAAACGGTCGGGCTGAACCTTGCCTTGCACGATGATGAGCTCGTCGTCTTTGAGGAAATCTTTGTTCGCGTTGAGCAGCTCTTCGCTGGCCACGGCCTCAATCGGCTCGCTCTTGTCGTCGAGCTTGAAGATCGCGACCTTGCCGCGTTGGCCGTTGATGACACGCAAGTCGCCGACGATGCCGGCCAGCAATTGAGGCTCACGACTGTCGAGCACATCGGCATTGGCGCGTTTGGCAAACAAGCGCACCTCGGCCGCGTTTTGGTCAAACATGTGGCCCGACACGTAAAAGCCCAGCGCGGCCTTTTCAAACAGCAAACGCTCGCGGATCGTCCATGGCTGTGCTGCAGGCCATTCGGGCTCTTGGCTCGACGAGCCATGCTGCCCCGCGCCTGAACCCACACCCGCGTCGTCAAAGTCAAACAAGCCGCCTTGATTGGCGTGCGCGGCTTGCGATTCGGCGTATTCCATGGCCAGACTCACGCTGGCCATCAACGTGGCGCGCTCGACCTTGAACAAGTCAAACGCACCCGCTTTGATGAGCGCTTCGATGGTGCGTTTGTTGATGCGCTGACGGTCCACGCGGGCGCAAAAATCGAACAAGCTGGTGAAGAGACCGCCCGCCTCGCGCGCTGCCACGATGGCTTCGATCGCGCTTTGGCCGGTGCCCTTGATGGCACCCAAACCGTAGCGCACCACCGTCTTGCTGATGGGCTCAAACCGGTGGCCGCCCAGGTTCACGTTGGGCGGTTCGAAGGTGATGCCCATCATCACCGCGTCGTCGTGAAAGATCTTCTGCTTGTCGGTGTCGTCCAGCGCGACGCTCATGTTGGCGGCGGTGAATTCACTCAAATAGTGAACCTTCAACCAGGCGGTGTGGTATGCCAATAAGGCGTACGCGGCTGCGTGCGACTTATTGAAACCGTAGCCGGCAAATTTCTCCATCAAGTCGAAAATCTCGTTCGCCTTGAGTTCGTCGATGCCTTTTTTCGCAGCACCTTCGGCAAAGATGACGCGGTGCGTCATCATTTCTTCGAGCTTCTTTTTGCCCATGGCGCGGCGCAGCAAATCGGCCCCGCCCAGTGAGTAGCCGCCCACCAGTTGCGCCACCTGCATGACCTGCTCTTGGTAGACCATGATCCCGTAGGTTTCTTGCAGCACCTCGCCCATCAGCGGGTGCGGGTAGTCCACCGCTTCACGGCCGTGCTTGCGTGCGCAAAAGCTCGGAATCAAGTCCATCGGGCCAGGCCGATACAGCGCCACCAACGCGATCACATCTTCAAACACGCTGGGCTTGGCGTCGCGCAGCATTCGCTGCATGCCGGCGCTTTCCAGCTGAAACACCGCCACCGTCTTGCCTTCGCTCATCAGCTGATACGAGGCGCGGTCGTTCAGCGGAATCGCGTCGAGTGAGAAGTTGGTTTGGTCGGCATGGCGCGCTTGAATGAAGTTTTTGGTCAGCTCCAAAATCGTCAGCGTGGCCAAGCCCAAAAAGTCGAATTTCACCAAGCCGATGGACTCAACGTCGTCTTTGTCGAATTGGCTCACCGCGCTGTCGCTGCCGGGCTGCATGTACAGCGGGCAAAAGTCAGTGATCTTGCCGGGCGCGATGAGCACGCCGCCTGCATGCATGCCGATGTTGCGGGTCACGCCTTCCAAGCGCATGGCGAGTGTCAGCAGCTCGGCCACTTCCACTTCGCTTTGCTCGCGGTCGTTGATTTCGGGCGACTCTTTGCGGGCGTAAATCAGGCTGCTGTCGGGCTGTTCTGGTGGTTGCGGCACGCGGGCCAACGTCACGCTTTTGCCCGGCGGCGCAGGCACGAGCTTGGCAATGCTGTCTACATGGCCGTAGCCCATGCCCAGCACGCGGCCCACATCGCGCAGCGCGGCTTTGGCGGCCATGGTGCCAAAGGTGACGATTTGGCTCACCGCATCGCGACCGTATTTTTGCTTCACGTAGTCAATCACGCGGTCGCGATTGGCTTGGCAAAAGTCAATGTCGAAGTCGGGCATCGACACCCGGTCGGGGTTCAAAAACCGCTCGAACAGCAAGTTGTAGCGCAGCGGGTCGAGGCCAGTGATCTTCAACGAAAAAGCCACCAATGAACCGGCACCGGAGCCGCGCCCCGGGCCCACCGGGCAGCCGTTGCTGACCGCCCAATTGATGAAGTCAGCCACGATCAAAAAGTAACCCGGGAAGCCCATTTTCAAAATCGTGTTGATCTCGAACTCCAACCGGTCTACATAGCGCGCGCGCTGTGCTTCGCGCTCGGCTTCTATCGGGTACAGCTGGCCCAAGCGCAGTCCCAAACCTTGGTGACAGGCGTGGCGAAAGTAGGCCTCGGGCGACAGCTGTTTGCCGTTGACTTCAGGCGTGGGGAACTCAGGCAATTGCGGCTTGCCCAAAGTGAGCTTGAGGTTGCAACGCTTGGCAATTTGCACGCTGTTGGCCAGCGCGCTGGGGATGTCGGCAAACAGCGCTTCCATCTGCGCTTGAGTTTTGAAATATTGCTCGGGGCAAAAGCGTTTGATGCGCTTGGCGTTGGTCAGCAACTCACCTTCGGCCACGCACACCCGCGCCTCGTGGGCCTCGAAATCTTCAGGTGCCAAAAACTGCACCGGGTGAGTGGCCACCACCGGCAGCTTCAGCTCGGCAGCCAAGGGCACGGCAGCGCGCACATGGGCTTCGTGGGCGGGCAAACCGGCACGTTGAAGCTCGATGTAGAAGCGTTCTGGGAACAACTGGCTCAAACGCTTTGCGGCATCGCGCGCGCGTTCGGGGTCGCGCGCCATCAGCGCTTGGCCCACGCTGCCGAGCTCAGCGCCCGACAAGGCAATCAAGCCCTCACCCAACGTGCTCAACCAATCCCACTTCAACCACGCCTGTGCCTTGTGCGAATTCACCAGCCAGCCGCGCGACAGCAACTCGCACAAGTTCAAGTAGCCCACGTTGTTTTGCACCAGCAACAGCAAGCGGCTGGGCGATTTGTCTGAGCCCTCGGGCTCCATCCACACATCGGCCCCGATGAGCGGTTTGACGCCCGCCTTGCGCGCGGCACTGTAAAACTTCACCGTGCCAAAGAGATTGCTGACATCGGTGATGGCCAATGCGCCTTGGTGGTCGGCGGCGGCGGCGTCGACCGCCTCGTCGATGCGAAGGGTGCCGTCAACGACGGAAAATTCGGTGTGGGTGCGCAAATGTATGAAAGCCATGCGCTTGATTTTAGAGAGCCGCGTTGGCAGCACGAGGCAGAAAACGCCAGAAAAACCGCTCTCTAAAATATGAGCTGTGCAGCCTATCCTCAATATTTCTGCTTACCTCTTTGTGAGCCTGTTTGACACGGGGGCGCTGCGCGAGAGCATTCGCTCACAAGCCAGCGCGCGGCAACTCAAAGGCACTGTGCTGCTGGCCGAAGAAGGCATTAATTTATTTTTGGCGGGGCAGGCCGTTGAGGTGCGCGGCTTCTTGGACTGGCTGCAAACCGACCCACGTTTCAAACCGCTGACACCCAAAGAAAGCTACACGACCAGCGTGCCGTTCAAAAAGTTGTTGGTGAAGGTGAAGCCCGAAATCATTCGCATGAACCACCCGACCATCAGACCAGCAGCATTGCGCGCCCCGGCGGTCGATGCGAAAACGCTGGCCCGGTGGTTGCGCACCGGCCAAGACGACGCGGGGCAGACCGTGGTGATGCTGGACACGCGCAATTCGTTTGAAGTGGCACACGGCAGCTTCAGCAACGCGGTGCACTGGAACCTCAGCAAGTTCAGCGACTTCGCCGCCGCTGCGCTGGCCCACGCTGCCGAGTTGGAAGGCAAAACCGTGGTGAGCTATTGCACCGGCGGAATACGCTGCGAAAAAACCGCGCTCTTCATGGCCCAGGCGGGCATGCACAACGTCTTGCAACTGGACGGCGGCATCTTGAAATATTTCGAAGAGGCTGGCAGCGAGCACTTTGAAGGCACGTGTTTTGTATTTGACGAACGCGAAGCACTCAACGGTAATTTGAGTGCCGTCGGATCGCGAGAGACAGCGCTGTAAGACGACGCCTTGTTTTGAGTACCGAGGCTGCAGACTGATGCAATTGCAACGTCCCTGGCCCAACGCACAGGCGCAGAAACTGGCAGCATGCAGCCCATGAATTCAAACCCGTCCAAAAAGCCGCAAGCTGTGTCATTCGAATGCGCTTTGGCCGAGCGCTACATGGATGTGCGCAAAGCCACGCTGGCGCTGGCCACGCCGCTCAGTGATGAAGATTGCCAGCTTCAGTCCATGCCCGACGCCAGCCCCACCAAATGGCATTTGGCCCACCTCACGTGGTTTTTTGAAACCTTCATCCTGGAGCGCTTTGAGTCGAACTTCGCGCCGTTCGATGCCAGCTTCCGCGTGCTGTTCAACAGCTACTACCAAGGCGTGGGTGACCGGCACCCGCGTGCCCAACGCGGCTTGATCTCGCGCCCTTCACTCAATGAGGTGAAGCTCTACCGAGCGCAAGTCGACACGCGAATGGTGGCCTTGATTGAGTCGCATCCTGACGATGCCGAAATCTCCGCTTTGGTCACGCTCGGCCTGCACCACGAGCAGCAGCATCAAGAGTTGTTGCTGACCGACATCAAGCACGCGCTGTCGTTTCAGGCAGGCAGCAAACCCTATGCCAAACGTTGGCCCATGCAAGCGGTGCAGCCCCAAGCCTTGTGCTGGTTTCCCCATGCACCGGGCGTGACCGAAATGGGCTTTGACGCGAGCCTCGACGGGGCGTTTTGTTTCGACAACGAAACTCCGCGCCACCGGGTTTTCATTGCGGCTTTTGAATTGGCATCGCGCCCCGCCAGCTACGGCGAATATCTGGCTTTCATGGAAGACGGCGGCTATCAGCGGCCCGAATTTTGGTTGGCTATGGGCTGGGATTGGGTGCAAGAGGGCCATCGCGAAGCGCCTTTATATTGGCAACGCGATGAAGCTTCAAACACCTGGCTGAACCACACCCTGCAAGGCTGGGTCAGCATCGACGCGAACACGCCCGTTTGCCACCTCAGCTACTTCGAGGCCGACGCGTTCGCGCGTTGGTCGGGCGCACGCTTGCCTACTGAGGCCGAGTGGGAGTTTGCCGCCCGAGAGGCGCTGCGCACCCAGGCACTGCGCGGCAACTTTGTTGAGCGCGGCGCGTTTCACCCGCTGCCGCAAATCGAGTTGACGCAGCACGGCCCGTTGCAGTTGTTTGGTGACGTGTGGGAATGGACACAGTCCAGCTACAGCGCCTACCCCGGCTACCGCGCCCTGCCCGGCGCGGTGGGCGAATACAACGGCAAGTTCATGTGCAACCAATACGTGCTGCGTGGTGGTTCCTGCGCCACTCCGGCCAGCCACATTCGCGCAAGCTACCGAAACTTCTTTCCACCGCAGGCGCAGTGGCAATTCAGCGGCGTGCGGTTGGCACGCGATGCGATCGGGCCTGTCAACTGACGATGGCCGGGGTCTGGGCAATTGCGCGGATGTGACCGCGCCCTGCGCATCTGCTGTCCTTCGCTCTCGTTTGCTCTCGGTTGCTCTCGTTCGGGCCTTGTCCGCCCCGATTCGCCCAACGCGTTTGCCCGACCACGCTGAGGGCCTCAGCGACATCTGACGCAGCGCCATTTGCGAAAAAACTCACACCCGTGCTCCGTTCGGCGAGAAGCGGCTGACAACAGATGCATTCATTACCACCGCTTACGGCTTGAGCAGTCACTGCCTCAATAGCATGCGTCGGATTCGCAACGCCGCACGGTCATATCGCCTGTGGCAAGTGCACTCCATCATGCAGGCAGGATTGCAAATGTCGTATCGATTCATCACCAAGGCGCGTCTGGGTTTGCTGTTCAGCAGCGTGCTGGTTGCGTCTTGTGGAGGAGGCGCTGGTGGAGGGAGCGGGTCCGAGAGTGGCGCGTTCCTTGGCAGCAGCGACACCGCACCCGCCGCCCTGGCGCAGGGGCCGATCGTGAGCACACCCACAGCAACCCCGCTGCCTGCAACCCTGCCGTCTGCAACCCTGTCGTCTGAAATCCCACCGTCAGCGAGCACGCCGCCATCGGCAACGCCGTTGCCACCGTTGTTACCGTTCACACCGCCTTCCGTGGCCTCACCCCCACCGGTCAGCAGCGCACCAAAGGCTTGGTCCGATCCAGCCACGTGGGGCGGTGGCAAACCCGTCGCCGGAGCTGCCGTGGTGATTCCTGCGGGCATGCAAGTGCTGCTCGACGAAGACACACCTGCACTGGGGCCGCTGACCATCGAAGGTGAACTGATCTTCAAGCGCGCAGCGACCGTGGAACTGCGGGCCGACGTGGTGCGGGTGCAGGCCGGCGGCGCTTTGCGCGCAGGCAGTGCCACCAGTGCGCACACGGGGCGTGCCACGATCACGCTCACCTCAATGGACAACAAAGACGACGCTGCCGGCATGGGCACACGCGGCATCCTGGTCAGCGCCGGCGGCAAGCTCGAGCTGTTCGGGACTTCGCCTGCCGTGCCCTGGACCCGGCTCAACGCTCACGCCGAAGCCGGCGCCACCGCGCTGACATTGGAGCGTGCGGTCGACTGGCGTGCAGGCGACCAGATCGTCGTCGCACCCACCGAGTGGTACGGACCCTACTGGGTACCCCAAAGCGTGCACGACGCCTCCACAGCAACCGAGCGGCGCAGCCTGGCTGTCGGCGCGAACGGCGCCAACCTGAGCTTGTCGAGTGCGCTGAGCAGCTTCAGATGGGGACGGTTGCAGTACGCCACCGACAGCGGCATGAGCTTGACCCGCGGCAGCTTCACCAAGCCGCACCCTGAAGCGGCCGACACGCTGGACGAGCGCGCCGAGGTTGGCAACCTGAGCCGCAACATCGTGATTCAGTCGGTCGACGATGCGCTGTGGCGCAACAGCGGCTTCGGTGCGCAGGTGATGGTGATGGACCGCACTTCGTCGCTGCAACTGGACGGTGTGGAACTGCGGCGCGTCGGACAGGCGGGCAAGGTCGGGCGCTACCCGATTCACTGGCACATGCTTTCTTACGCCGCCGACGGCACGAGCCTGGGCGACGCCACCGGCCACTTCGTGCGCAACAGCAGCGTGTGGGATTCGCGCCAGCGCTGCATCGTCTTGCACGGCACCAATGGTGTGAGTATCCAGAACAACATTTGTTACGACATCAAGGGTCACGCCATTTTTCTGGAAGACGCGGTTGAGCGGCGCAACGTGATTGAAGGCAACCTCGTGTTGCGGGTGCGCTCGCCGGTCGACTCACTGGCCATCAGCGCGCACGAAAAAATGGGCCACATGTGCGGTGCCTCAGCGGGTTACTGGCTCACCAACCCTGACAACACCGTGCGCAACAACGCGGTGGCCGATGCGCAGGGCAACGGTTTCTGGCTTTCTTATCCGCAGCACCCGGTCAAGCAAAGCAAAGCCGTGCCACTGCGCCCACAAAACATGCGCCACGGTGCATTCGAGTTCAATTCGGCTCGCTCCAACGGCAACATTGGCCTGATGCTGGAATGCGCGATGACCGACGACGCCGGCAACCTGGAATTGCTGACGTACTTTCCCACCACGGACGGCAGCCTTTTCAATTATGAAAACGGTGTGCGCTTCGAGCTCAAGGGCATCACCACAGCCAAGAACAACGGCGGCTACGTCAACCGCGCCAACACGCCGGACTACGTGCAGTGGACAGCGGCCGACAACTTGGGCCGTGCATTCAGCGGGGCGGTGCACTACGGCAGCACGCTCAAACACAGTCTGGTGGTGGGCAAGAGTCTGAACAACCGCCAGGCGTATCCAGCCGATGCTGAACCACAAATGGGTGTGGCCTCGTACCACTCGCAAATGGACATTGCGC
>JANPNT010000738.1:0-5163 GCA_031427655.1 Burkholderiales bacterium | reverse complement strand
GAACACGTTTGTGAATCTGGACAACAGTGGCTTCGTCATCACCCGCAACGGAATGGATTTGGCCTCGGGTGCCTTTGGCACCAACGATTACTACATCCGTCCCGTCGAAAAAGGTTTCTGGCGCAACCCTGGTAACAAGTTCGTCAACGCCGACCCCGGCTACCGCGCGGTGCCGCCGCACATGCAGCCCGACTACACGCCGCAAACGCTGAACAACTGGACGCTGGCCGGTGCCATCTGGGATCCGCAGGGCTATTGGGGCACCGCGGGCCGCTTCTGGGTGCTGGACTCGCCATTCCTGCGCGAAGCCAGTTGCAGCACCGTCATGACAGTGGCACCCAGGGGGCGAGCCAACGGTTTGTCGTGCGCCGGCCCCTACTACGGCGTGAACGGCTTCTGGTTGAACCGGGACGCGGCCAACGCCACTGACCCCAACGCGTTCTTCGAAACGCTGGATGTGACCCGCCTGGACGTTGCCGATGCCGTGCTGGGTCGCTGGCGGGTCGAGCAAGGCCGCACCAGCAACTTTTTTGGCAACATGCGCCACTTTGCCGGGTTCAAGGACGGGATCTACGTGGTGCGATTTCCCAACTTTCCCGAAGCCGCCACCATCAAATCACCGCCGCGCTGGCTGTCGCTGGACGTTGAGAACATGACTGCTGCCGGCGACAGCATGCTGGTGGGTGTGCACTTCGACACCAGCGCGGTTCCCGCGCGGGTGCTGGTGTCCACCAACCCCGACAACCCCGACTACAGCCGCAACAGCCGCCTGATGACGGCCGCCACCAGCCGCGCGGCCGTGGCCGCCAGCAGTGGCGACCGGTATTGGCGCGACACAGCCAACAGCCTGATATGGGTCAAGCTGATGCCAGTGGGAGCGGCCGAATACAACGCCGAACAGGCCGGTTCCGATTCGGCGTTGTACCGCCCCTACAGACTGCGCATTGAACGCTGAGGCTGCAGCACAACCACTGTTCGAAGCTCGGCGCGCCTTGGCTGTCGGCTAAGAGTTCAGCACATCCAGAACGTCCGACTGAAATTCACGCAAGTACAGGATCGTGACCACGCCAGCGGTGGCGATCACGAATGCCAGCGGCGAGAAAAACCATCCCATGGCGGCGAAGGCGAAATAATAGGAACGCAGGCCGTCGTTGAAGGTTTCGGCGGCCAGGCCGACGATGCGCCCGGCCTTGTTCGCAAAGGCTTCGCGTGACAGGTTTTGTTCGATAAATTGCTTGGCCTCGGGGGCTGACGCGATGAGCAAAGCGCCGAATGTGTACTGACGCATCGACCAAGTGAAGCGAAAAAATGCGTACACATATATCGCCAGCATCAACACGATCTTCATGTCGAACACCAAGGTGGACGTGCGCGCCGCGAAGGGCAGGTCTCGCACCAACTCGGTGGCTTTGTCGGTGGCACCCAAGACGGCCAACAATCCCCCGATGATGAGGATGGTGGTGGACGCAAAAAACGACGGGCTGGTGGCCAAGTTTTGAATTACCACGCCGTCCACCACGCGCACTTCTCGGTAGGTGGCTTGCAGCATCCACAGGCGGCGTATGCGGTTGGTGCTGGCCAAAATAGACGCGTGAGTTTTCGAGCGCGCCCGCGCGAACATGACGTAGCCCGACCAACTCACCACAAACACCAGAAAAGCCGCCCAGTCCAACCACGGCAGCAAGGTAACAACCTTCAGAATCGCATTCATGGTGTTGACTTTAGCAAGCGCCGCGCAATGAAAAACCCGCTGAGTGCGTCACTCGGCGGGGTTCATTTTTACGCCGCTTGAAGCGCTTACTTGTTGGATCTTGCTGCAACAGAGGCCACACGCCCGCCAAACTGTTTGGCAGTTTCCAAATCTCCAGCCAGCATCTCAACCACGCTCGCTTCGCTCGGCGTTTGCTTCGCTCGGTGATGCGTTACTCGGCGTTTACGACACGGCACCTGACGACGAACCGGCAGTGGTTTCAACAAGGGCAGGGCGCGAGGTGCGGTGAACCTGACCAAACCAAACCTTGCTCGACGCGTCGGCAAACTTTTAAAACTGCCACGACACGCTGCCCATGCAGGTGGGTAAGCCCATGAAGCTGGCGTCGCCTCCGGCCAGACTGGCTCAGGCCGCGTCGGTGATGTTGCCCTCGGCGACAGCGTCTTCGGCAACCGCTTCGGCCATTCGTGGGGTGTGGCCGTAGCCGCTGTGAAAACTGACTGAAATCTTGGCCCTGGCTTCTCTGGCCGGTGAAGAAAATCTGAAAGAAATTTATCCGCGTCAAGCAGCGAGGTCGAACACCATCACTTCGGCGTTTGTCGCATCGGTCAAGGCTAGCTGTGATTCTTCACTCATCAACGCGGCGTCACCTGCGCTCAGTGTTTGACCGTTCACGCTGAGGGTGCCGCGAACCAAATGCACGTAGGTTTTTCGTTGCGGATTGAGGGCGATGGTGGCGGCCTCTGCACCATCAAACAAACCAGCGTACAGCGCCGCGTCGGCATTCAAGCGCACTGAGCCTTCGCGTCCCTCTTGACTCGCGACCAAGCGCAAGCGTCCCCTTTTGTCTTCGGGCTTGAAGTTTTTCTGTTCGTAGCCAGGAGCAATGCCCTTTGCATTGGGCAACAACCAAATTTGAAAAAAGTGCGTGGTGCTGCTGGGTGCGTGGTTGGCCTCACTGTGCTGCACGCCGCTTCCCGCCGTCATGCGCTGCACGTCGCCTGGCACGATGGTGGTTGTGTTGCCCATGTTGTCTTTGTGCGCCAGCGCGCCGTCGAGCACATAGCTGACGATCTCCATGTCGCGATGGCCATGCGTGCCAAAGCCGGTGCCCGGCGCAATGCGGTCTTCGTTGATGACGCGCAAGTTGCCGAAGCCCATGTGTTGCGGATCGTGGTACTCGGCGAATGAAAAGCTGTGAAAGCTTTTCAGCCAGCCGTGGTCGGCGTGGCCTCGGTCGTTTGATTTGCGAAGGGTCAACATGGCAGATTCCTTTTCTAAGCCGCATCGTAAGCAGGCGAGCGTGTTTCTCGGCGCACTGCGCTTGTCGGCTGCGTTCAAATAAGATGAACTCGCTCCCAATCAACACAGCGCGCAAACACCGATGAAACGCCCATGTCACGCCAAGTTTTGACGCCCGACGCCCTCACGATGATGGACGCCATCGCCCGCACCGGAAGCTTTGCGGCGGCCGCACGCGAGCTGGGCAAAGTGCCGTCGGCCCTGACCTACAACGTGCGCCAACTCGAAGACGCGCTGGACGTGCTGCTGTTCGACCGCAGTTCACGCCAAGCCAAACTGACCGCTGCGGGTGAAGAACTGCTGAACGAAGGCCGCCGTTTGTTGGAGGCCATGGACGCCGTGGCCAACCGCGTCAAACGCGTGGCCACCGGCTGGGAAACGCAGCTCACCATCGCGGTGGACGGCATCTTGTCGAACACCACCGTGTTTGAGTTGTGCGAGGCGTTTTACGCCCTGCTACCCGAAGGCCCCGGCACGCGCTTGCGCTTGCGCAGCGAGGTGTTGGCGGGCACGTGGGAGGCCCTGACCAGCGGCCAAGCCGACTTGGCCATTGGCGTCAGCATCGGTGCCGATTTGCAAGCACCCGTGGGCGTCCACTTGCAGCACTTGGGTGAAATTCACTTTGTATTTGCCGTGGCACCACACCATCCTTTGGCTCGTGTGGAAGGCCCGCTCACCGACGCTCAATTGATGCGACACCGGGCGGTGGCCGTGGCCGATTCGGCACAGCGCCTCACGCCCCTCACGGTGAATTTACTGCCGGGCCAAGACGTGTTTACCGTGCCTTCTGGGTTGGCCAAATTGGAAGCTCAATTGCGCTGCTTGGGCTGTGGCTATCTGCCCGAACCTCTCGCACGTGACCACATCGCGGCAGGCCGCTTGGTGGTCAAAGCCACCGAGCGTTTGCAAGCGGTGGTTCAACTGGGTTATGCCTGGCGCACGGCCAGTCCGCGCGAAGGCGGCATGACCGCAGCAAGTCGCCACCCGCAAGTCGGCATGGCCTTGCGTTGGTGGCTGAATCAGCTTGAAAGCCCGGCCACGCGCAAGGCGCTGCTTGAGCGTCACAGCAGCGCGTGGAGCCGCGTCTGATTGCTCCGGCAACGATGTACCGCGGACGTTTCGCGCCCTCGCCCACCGGCCCCTTGCACGCCGGTTCGCTGGTGGCAGCGCTGGCCAGTTGGTTGGACGCGCGAGCGTACGGCGGGCGCTGGCTGGTGCGCATCGAGGACGTGGACACGCCGCGTTGCGTGGCCGGTGCGGCCGAAGTGATCTTGTCGCAATTGGCAGGCTGCGGCTTGCTGCCCGATGACGCGCCTGTTCGTCAATCAAAGCGCACAGCGGGCTGCGAGCAAGCGCTCGAGCGGCTGCGTCTTCACCGCGCCGTGTACACCTGCGCTTGCAGTCGCAAAGACATCGAACAGCATTGGTTGCGTCGGGGCCAAACCAAAGCACGCCATGCCGAATGGCCGTACCCGGGCACCTGCAGCCAGGCTGCGCGCAGCCACTGTGCAGGCGCATGGCGGCTGCGCAGCGGTACGTCTGAAGCTCACCTGGTGGTGAGCTGGACTGACCGTCGCCTGGGCCCGCAAACCCAAGACCTCACCGCCACCATCGGCGACTTCGTGTTGAAGCGCGCCGACGCTTTGTGGGCCTACCAAATGGCCGTGGTGGTGGACGACGCTGCGCAAGGCATCACGCATGTGGTGCGCGGCGAAGACCTGGCCGACAACACGCCGCGTCAGATTCAATTGCAGCGGCAATTGGGCTTGCCCACACCGATTTATCTGCACACACCGCTGGTGCTGGATGGTCGGGGTGAGAAGTTGTCTAAAAGTGCCGATGCGGAGCCCTTCATCGCGGGCAGTGGGGCGGTGTGCGAGGCCTTGCGCGTGCTGGGTTTTGATCTTCGGCAACTCACTGTTCCAGAACTCTTGTCAGCGGGGGTGCTTGCCTGGCGGGATCGATTCGGGACGCCACTTGACATGGATAACGCCGTTGCCTCCTCCCCTGAGAGCCCTGAAGGGACTCCTTCGCAGCCTTCGGGGAAGGTTGGGGAGAGGTGAGACCGTGTCAGTAAAACTGCAGGTGTTCGAAGATTTCACGTACGCCCCAACCCGCTTGCCCAAGGTGTCGAGTTCGGGAGGAGGGAG